>DAOTTI010000044.1:0-14936 GCA_034437795.1 Chloroflexota bacterium
CCCACACGGAGAGAGGGAACGCCGGCCACGGCCGTGGGGCTGGACCCCGCCCCACCGCCCCGACACGGAGAGGGGGACGACGGCCGACGGCATACAGCCTGACCCACCATGGTGGCGCTGCGGCGGCTTCGATACAGGGACAGGAGACGCAGTGAGGGGGAACGCCCGCCCTGGCGTGGCGCCTGCGAACGGCGAGTGCCGACCGGCCGGGCACTCGCTCCGTTGAAAAAGGTGCACCCGCGGCACGCTTCAGCCGCTATCCGGCTGCCAGACGTTCGCGCGCCATCCAGTTTCTCTCCGGCTGGTAGGGTGCAACCAGCGCTCGCGAAGGGTGGAGGTGCGTGTGCGCGGACCAGCGGTAGCCGATGACGTGCAACCAGCGCTCGCGAAGGGTGGAGCCCTCACCCTCGCCCTCTCCCAAAGGGAGAGGGCACTTAACGTTGCCTCGTCCGGAAGAAATGGTTGCACGCCGGCTGCGATGCGGCCCGTCGGAAACGGTGCAGTCGTTGTATGCTTGGTGCAGCGCGGCGGCAAGCTGCAGGCAGGGGAGGCCAGTCGGCGTGGCCATGCTCGATCGCGCCGGCGATGCCGGCGCAGCGGAGAGTGATGCGGGGAGCCCCCGCGAGTTCCTGTCGGTCGCCCAGGTGGCCCAGCGCCTGGGATGCAGCGTGAGCCTGGTGCAGAAGTGGCGGCGCCTGGGCTGGCTGCCGGCGACGCGCCTGGGGCCGCCCAGCGCGCCCGTCTACGGCTACCGGCTGGAAGACGTGGAGCGCTTCGTGCGCGAGCGCTGGAACCGGCGCCGCGGGCGGCCACCTTGCTCGGCGCGCGAGCGAGGGCGAGCGGAGAGTAGCCCGCAGCCGCGGTCCGCGGCGGCGCCGGCGGCCGGTGTGGAGGGGGCCGGCGCGGTCGCACGCGGGACGCCTCCGCCACCTTCAGGGTCTCCCACGCAGCCTGTCACGGCACCGCCCGCGCCGGCCGCGCCAGCGCAAACGGGAACGCCGCCGGTGCCGGCGCCCGTCCCTACCGGCCGGCCCCTGGTGCTGTGGGACGGCAACCCGCGCAGCGGCCGCGCGCTAGTGCTGGCCCGCTTCGCGGCCACCGACCTGGAACCGGCTCTGCGCCTGGCCGAGCTCTGGGCGCAGCGCTACGAGCACCTGGTACTTGGTGAAGCCGCTCCGCCGGGGGGCCAGCCGCACGTCCTGGCCGCCTGGCACAAAGGCGAGCGCCTGCCGCTGGGTGAGTAGCCGCATCGGCTGGCCCGACCCCCTGGTCTGGCTGGTGCCCCACCGGGCCAACCGTTGGGCATTGCCTTCCCTGGCACGCGGGATCGCGTTCCTGAACAGGCCGACTGAGGTCGCACGCAGTAGTGCCGGAGACGGCATGCCTGCGGCTGGCGTTCCCCCGCTCCGCGTCTCCGCGTCCCCGTGTCGGAGCGAGAGAGGGAGCGACCCGGCCCAGTCGCACGGCCATGGCCGGCGTTCCCTCTCTTCGCGTCGGACGGGGGCAGCGGGGCCCAGCCCCACGGCCGTGGCCGGCGTTCCCTCTCTCCGTGTGGGAGCGGGGGAGGCGGGGCCAAGCCGCACGGTGGGGCGAAGTGGGGCAGGGGTGCGGCGCGGCCGCGGCCAAAGGGGGTGAGGTCTCTCCTCCCTCCCGGCGCCACCCCGCCCGGCGTGCAGTCGGCGGGCCAGGCGGCTTACCATTACAAGGATCACGGGCGTCTCGCCCGCGCTCTCCCCAACGAGGCCAAAGGAGGTCCTGTGCCCGCCGCCGAGACGTCACCCGCGACACCGTCCCCGGTCTCAGCCGAGCAGCTCGCCGCGTGGGTCGCCGACGCCCGGGAGCGAACCCTGGAACTGGTGGCCGATCTGCGCGACGACCAGCTCTGGGGGCCGCGGCTCTGGCCCACGATCAACCCGCTGATCTGGGAGGTGGCCCACGCCGCCTGGTTTCACGAGAAGCGGGTGCTGCAGTGGATGTGCCAGCAGCCGCCTATTCGAGCGGACGCGGATTCCTTGTGGGACTCCATTGCCATCCCCCACCACATTCGCTGGGACCTACCCCACCCGTCCCGCGCCGAGACGCTGGCCTACCTGCACGAGGTGCGCGATCGCGAGCTGGAGCAGATCCGGCGCCGCGGACGCGAAGGCACGCTGGATGGGCAGTTTCTCTTCTACGCCCTGTACGCCGTCTTCCACGAGGACATGCACACGGAGGCGCTGACCTACACCAGGCAGACGCTAGCGTATCCGGCGCCGCACCTCTCCCTCCCTGTGGCGGAGCCGGCCGGCGCCGGGCCCTTCCCCGGGGACGTCCAGGTGCCGAGCGGGCGCTTCCTGCTCGGCGCGCCGCCGGACGAGCCCTTCTCGTTCGACAACGAGCGGCCCCCGCAATGGCTGGAGGTGCAGCCGTTCAAGATCGCGCGGGCGCCGGTGACCCAGGCCGAGTTCGCCGCCTTCGTGGACGACGGGGGCTACCGGCGGCGGGACCTCTGGAGCGATGATGGCTGGCGCTGGCGGGAGGAGGCGGGGGCAGAGCACCCCGTCTACTGGCGCCGCCGGCCCGATGGCGGCTGGGAGCGCCGCAACTTCGACCGCTGGGTCGCGCTCGAGCCGCACCGGCCGGTGCTGCACGTCAACTGGTATGAGGCGGAGGCCTACTGCCGCTGGGCGGGCCGCCGCCTGCCGACGGAGCTCGAATGGGAGGTGGCCGCCGCCGGTGAGCCAGCGGCCGGCGGCGGCCTGGCTGTGCGCAAGCGCCGCTATCCCTGGGGCAACGAGCCGCCGTCGCCGGAGCGGGCCAACCTGGACTGGCGGGCCATGGGCTGCGCCGACGTCGGCGCCTTCGCGGCAGGCGATAGCGCCTTCGGCTGCCGCCAGATGATCGGGAACGTCTGGGAGTGGACCAGCAGCACCCTCCTCCCCTTCCCCGGCTTCGTCGCGGACGAGGCCTACGACCACTATTCCGAGCCCTGGTTCGGCACGCGGAAGGTGCTGCGGGGCGGCTGCTGGGCCACCCGCTCCCGCCTGATCCGTAATGCCTACCGCAACTTCTACACCCCCGACCGCCGCGACGTGTGGGCCGGGTTCCGGACCTGTGCGCTCTAGAACAAGTTCAGAGTTCAAAGGTCAAGGTTCAAGGTTCGAAGTGAACGTAAGCGAACCTCCTGGAGGAGGAGCCGGTCCATGAATATCTGTGTGGTAACACCGGCGCCGGGGCGCTCCCGAAAGGGGAACCGCGTCACCGCGCTGCGCTGGGCGCGCCTCCTGCGGGAGCTGGGGCACCGCGTCGCCATTGAAGAGAAGTATCGCGGCCAGCGCTGCGACCTGCTCATCGCCCTGCACGCGCGGCGGAGCTATGACTCCATCGAGCGCTTCCACCGCGAGCGCCGCGGCCGCCCCTTGATCGTGGCCCTTACCGGCACGGACCTCTACGGCGACATCCATACCGACCCGCTGGCGCAGCGGTCGCTGGAGCTGGCCACCCGCCTGATCCTGCTCCAGCCGGCAGGGATCAGCGAGCTGCCGGAGCGCCTGCGGGACAAGGTGCGGGTCATCTTCCAGTCGGCAACGAAGCCGCCCGGGACCTTTCTGCCCCGGCGCGACGTCTTCGAGATCTGCGTGCTCGGGCACCTGCGCCCGGTGAAGGACCCCTTCCGTACCGCCCTGGCGGCCCGCCTGCTGCCGGCCAGCTCACGGATCAGGGTGGTGCAGATCGGCGCCGCCCTGGAGCCGGAGATGGAGGCGCAGGCCTGCGCCGAGATGGCGGCCAACCGGCGCTACCGCTGGCTGGGCGAGCTCCCGCGCTGGCAGGCGCTCCGCCGCCTGGCGCGGAGCCACCTGCTGTCGCTGACGTCGCTCTCGGAAGGGGGCGCCAACGTCATCTCCGAGGCCCTGGCCTGCGGCGTGCCGGTCGTCTCATCGCGCATCTCCGGCTCCATCGGCATTCTGGGCGCGGACTACCGCGGCTACTTCCCCGTGGGCGACACGGCGGCGCTGGCCGCGCTCCTGGAGCGCGCCGAACGGGACCGCGCCTTCTACCAGGAGCTCAAGGCCTGGGGAGAGCGCCTACGCCCGCTGGTCGATCCCGCTCGCGAGCGTGAGACGTGGGATCGGGTGCTGCGGGAGCTACCAGTCTCCTCCACGCCGGCGGCCGCAATGGCCGGCCGGGGCACGGTAGAGGTGGCGTGATGGCCAGCACCGTCCAGCAGGGGAGACTGACGCTTATCGACCTGGAGGCGGCGCATCACGTTCCCACCTTCGCCCGTGAGGTCGCGGCGGGGCTGACGGCCCCGTCCAAACGCCTGCCCTGCCGCTATTTCTACGACGAGGCAGGCTCCCAGCTCTTCGACGCCATCTGCGACCTGCCGGAGTACTACCTGACGCGGACGGAGCGCGAGATCCTGCGCCGCTGCGCGCCGGAGATCGCCGATCGGTTACCGCCGGTGACGCTGGTCGAACTCGGAAGCGGGAGCGCGGCCAAGACGCGCCTGCTGCTGGATGCCTTCGCCGCGCGGCAGGGCCGCCTGCGCTACGTACCGGTGGACATCTCCCGTAGCGCCCTGGAGGAGAGCGCACGCGCCCTGCTGGCGGAGTACCCCCAGCTGGAGATCGTCGGCCTGGTGGCCGAGTACCACGACGGGCTGCGCTATCTCCGCCATCTGCGCGCACAGCAGGCGCAGACGGTGCGCCGGCCGGCGCCCGGCGCGGGGCGGGACGGGAGCGCGCCCGCCGGCGATGCCCCCACGGAGGCGACCGTGGAGGCGGAGGCGCCGGCCGGCCAGCCGGCGGGCGAGAACACCCGTGAGTACGCCGGCCAGGCGCAGCTCATTCTCTGGCTGGGCTCGAACGTAGGCAACCTAGAGCGGCCGGAAGCGGCCGCCTTCCTTCGCCAGGTGCGCGAGACGATGTCCCCCGCCGACCGCCTGCTGGTGGGGATCGACCTGCGCAAGGACCGCGCCATCCTCGAGCCGGCCTACGACGACGCCCAGGGAGTGACCGCCCGCTTCAACCTGAACCTGCTCGCCCGCATCAACCGCGAGCTCGGAGGCCACTTCGACCTCAGCGCGTTCGAGCACCGCGCCATCTACAACGAGACCGCCGGCCGGATCGAGATGTACCTGGTCAGCCGGCGCGCGCAGCGGGTGCGCATTGACCGGCTGGGGATCGAGGTGCCCTTCGCCGCCGGCGAGGCGATCCACACCGAGAACTCGTACAAGTACTCGCTCCAGGAGATCGAGGACCTGGCGAGCGCCGGCGCGCTGCGCGTCGATCGCCAGTGGCTGGACGCGGGCCGCCGCTTCAGCGTCAACCTGCTCGCGCCGGTGTAGCCCGGCTGCCTCACGGCCAGCGACGGGACCCTTCTCCCTGTGGGAGAGCGACGAGTCCCGTCTCCCTCTGGGAGAGGCTAGGGTGAGGGTTCTACCCAGGAGAGCAAAGGGTTCCCTCTCCCTGTGGGACTGTGGCAGGGGGGCCCGCGCAGCGGGCGGCGGTGGGGGCTCATCACTCGCTACTCGCTACTCCCCATGGGAGAGGGCCAGGGTGAGGGCTCCGCTGGTGATCCGGGATGGCCCCCCGGTCCGCCAGGTCAAAGGCCGAGCGCGATGGCCAGCAGGCCGGTCAGGATGCCGATGGCCACCGTGGCCAGGGTGACCAGGACCAGCACGCGCCGCGGGTAGACGCCGCTGATCATCAGCAGCGACGGCAGGCTGATGGGGGCCAGGGTCATCAGCAGCGCCCCCGCTGGGCCGGCGCCCATGCCGAAGCTTCGCATGGTCTGGATGATGGGGATCTCCCCCGCCGTTGGGATGGCGAAGAGGGCGCCAGCCACCGCCAGCCCCGCAATCACCAGGATCGAGTTGCCGAGCTCGGGGCCAACGGCGGGAAAGAGCCAGGCCCGCGCGGCGCCGAGGGCGAGCATCACCACCACATATTCGGGGATGAGGCTGATGCACAGCTTCGTGAGCGACCGCAGCCAGCGCACGGCCCAGTGCGCCCTGCCGGCCGTGTCTGCCGGCTCTTGGTCATCCGCAGCGCCCGCCCCTGCGGGGCCGTCGTCGGCTTCGTCGGCCATGGGGCGCTGCCAGGCGGGCATGACGCGGGCGACTAGGAGTGGGACGGCGAAGACCAAGACCAGCCCCATCACCAGGCGCAGCAGGGCCCACTGCCACGACAGCGCCAGGACCATGAACACCAGGACGGCCGGATTGAGGGTGGGATTGCCCAGCCAGAAGGCGAGGGTCGCGCTGGGCGAAGCCCCCTTCTTACGCAGGCTCACCGCCACGGGTGAGACGCAGCACGTTCACATCATGCCTGGGAGGGCCAGCACCCCTCCCAGGGCGGTATGGCGGAAGGTTGAGCTACCTAGCAGGCGCACCAGCCAGTTCCGCGGCAGGAACGTCTCAATGCTGGCGGCCAGAAGCAGGCCCAGCACCATGGCCTGCCAGATGGCCTTGAAATAGCGCTGGGCGTAGTCCAGCGCCGCCCCAATGGATGGGGCCGGCGGCGTCGCCTCCTGGCCCGAGATAATGGAAGCGCCGAGGGAGTGGCTGGCGGCCACGACAAAGGCGCGGTGGTAGTATGGACCCCACTTGACGAGGTAGAGGCCGACGACGGCGATCAGCAGCACGGCCGCCAGCCCGAGCAGGTCCGCCGTGCGCAGGGTAGGCCGCAGGCGCCGGATGCCTTGCACCGGGTGCGGGGCCGAGAAACCGGTCACAGGAGACTAGCCTACCTGACTGGCCATAGTGTCCGCCAGCAGTATGCTTGTCTCGCATACTCTTCCCTGGGGGGTGCGCCGATGGACCTGGACGACGTACGCGTCTTCGTCGCCTGTGCCCGGGAGGGCAGCGTCTCCGCGGCGGCGCGTGCCTGCGGCATCACCCAGCCCGCGGCCACGCGCCAGATCCAGCGCCTGGAACGGGAGCTAGGCTTCGAGCTCCTCTGCCGCCAGGGGCGCCCGCTACGGCCGACGCCGGCCGGGGCCGAGATCCTGGCCTGGGCGGAGCACACCCTGGCGCGCCTTGACGCGGCCCTGGCCCGCCTGCGCCAGGGCGGCCCCGCGCTGGCGGGCCCGCTACGCGTCGCGGCCAGCTCCATCCCCGGCGAGTTCCTGGCGCCGGGCCTGCTCGCGACCTTTGCCGCCCGCCATCCGGGGGTGGAACCGCTGCTCTCAGTCAGCGACAGTGCCGGGGCGGTGGCCGCGCTGCTGGCCGGCGACGCCGACGTGGCCTTCATCGGTGCGCCGGTGGCCCGCCCGCCCCTGCGCCTGCACCCGATCTGCGAGGACGAGCTGGTACTGGTCATCCCCGCCGGCCACCGTCTGGCCGGGCGCGCCGAGGTGCTGCTGGAAGAGCTGGCCGGCGAGGCCTTCGTGGAGCGCGAGGGCGGCTCCGGCACGATGGAGAGCCTGCGGCGCCTCCTGCGGGCTCGCGGCCTGGCCCTGCCTCCACACCGCATCGTGCTCCGCGCCGGCAGCACCCAAGCCCAGGTCGCGGCGGCGCGC
Source organism: Chloroflexota bacterium (assembly GCA_034437795.1). GTDB lineage: Bacteria > Chloroflexota > UBA11872 > UBA12225 > UBA12225 > DAOTTI01. Next base: position 7,501 of record DAOTTI010000044.1, read on the forward strand.
GCTGGCGCCGGGCTGGCGTTCGTCTCGGCCCGCGCCGCCGGCCGGGCGAACGGCGTCTCCGTAGCGCGGCTGGCCGGCATTCCCCTCCACCGCCACCTGTACCTGTGCTACCACCCCGCACACTACCCGCCGGCTGCCCAGGCGTTCGTCGCCTTTGCCCGCGAGCGTGCCGGCGCTACTACCGCCAGGAGCACCGGCACGGACGCCGCGTGACCCCGCCGTCCCGCCCGCTCCGACACAGGGACACGGAGACGCGGAGCTACAGAGATATGGGGACGGGGAGGGCCCTCACCCCGTTTGGCCGGGGCCACGTCCCCCAAAGGCTCAATGCCCTGGGCGGGCCACATTGGTACGACGCGCGCCACCAGCTCGCTGTTCCCTGAGGCGGCACCGCGTCTCAATGCCCGTCGCGGGCCAGGCCGCTAAGATGGCATGGCCGTGCGCGTGGACAGCGCCTTGGCCTGGATCAATCTCAATGCCCGTCGCGGGCCAGGCCGGTGAGCCGCCCGCGCGCGGCCAGCAGCTCGCGATGCACCTCGTCCCAGCTCCGGGTCCCTTCCTGGAAGGCGCGCAGGGCGAGAATTGCCAGGTCGATCTCATTCTCGACCTCACGGTCGCGGGGGGCGTCACCCGAAGGGAAGCTCATCAGCCATTCCCAGAACTCGTCGTGCCCCAGGCGATATTCGAGGAACTCCTCGAACATGTGCGCGGCCTCGGCGGGCGAGTAGCCGAGCACCCGAGCCAGTCCACGATAGGGGATGTCTGCCGTCGATGTCCTGTCGCTCTGTGCGTGCTCCACCCGCGTCCTCCGTGCACGATCGTGCGCTGTCTCTCATGCGCCGTCAAGCGCTACTGGCTACGGTGACCGCGTACGGTCCCTTTCATAGCACAATAACACGTCGCGGCGGATCGCGCATGGCCCCATTCCCTCGCTCCCGCGCGCGGGAGCGAGCGCGGCGCGACCACGCCGCCCGACCGCGTGGCCTTCGTTCCGCCTCTTCCTCTCGTAGACGGGCCAGGGGGTCAGATCTGTTCCCCCTCTCCCGCGTGCTAGAGCGGGTACGGCCCGGCCACGACCGAAGGGAGTGAGGGCTACTTCCCGCGTCTCCTGTCCCCGCGTCGCCGCGTCGGAGCACGGGGCGGCGGGGCACCCAGACGCGCGCACGTTCCGTTTAGGCCTCTCCATTCTCGGCGTGAGCTGACGTGAGCGCCGTGTACCGGCGCCTCTACCACCGCTTGGCCCGCCCTGGCCCGGATACCCGTGGAAATCGCTGGCCGTTCCATGCTGCGCTGGCGCTCCGCGGGGGCATCACCGATTATCATGAGCGGAGCCCTCACCGCCGCCCGCTGCGTGGGCCCCCCCTCCCACAGGGAGAGGGAACTCCTCGCTGGCCGTGAAGGATCCAGGCTAGTCCGCTCGCCCTTCCTTGATGGCCTGGTTGACCCGCTCGCCGGCTTCCTGGAGCGCCTGCCGTGGCGCCTTCAGGCCCTTGAGCGCCACCGTCTCGGCCCCCTCCGCGCCGTCTAGCTCGCGGTCGAGGATGACGATCTGCACGATCGGCGGCCGGATGTGTGAGAAGGGCAGCAGGTCGACGAACTGCTTGACGCGCGGGTCGACCGTGTTCCAGTAGGGGTCCCTGGCGGCCGATTTGAGGGTGGGCAGGCGGCCGCCCCCCGTCTTGTTCTGCACCTTCTGGAACTCCTCGTCCGACAGGTACCTGGCCAGGGTAAATGACGCGTCCGGGTTCTTTACTCCCGTTGGCAGGACATTGGCGAAGCCACCTGACCAGGTGTGGGTCCGGTTCACGCCCGGCCCCGGCGGGGGCGCCCAGACGATCCAGTCCAGGTCCTTCTCCGCGAACATCCCCAGTAGCTGGCTGGTCGAGTTGATCGTGGCGCTAATCGTCCCGGCCTTGAACAGGTCGACCAGGCCGCTCTTGGGCTGTGCGCGGCGGAAGGCCTCCACCAGGTCGTAGCCGCCCAGCTCGCTGGCCCGCGCCACCTCCCACTCCAGGGCAGCGACGTTCCTGGGATGGTCCATTGTCACGCGGTTGGCTCGGGGGTCGTACCAGTCGCCGCCGAAGAGCCAGCCCCAGCCGAAGAGGCGCCAGTTGTTGCCCCAGGGGATGAAGCCGATCCGTTCGAAGCTGCCGGGCCGGCCGATGGTCAGCCGACGCATCGTCTGGTGGAACTCGTCGATCGACTTTGGCGCCGTCTCGGGAATGCCGGCCTGCCGGAGATGGGCGCGGTTGACATAGACCATGCGCGTGTCGGTGGAATAAGGCAGGCCGTACAGCCTGCCGTCGCGATAGACCTCCTCCCAGCACCAGGGCTGCTGGTCCTCGCCCTTCATGCCGGACGTCTTGAAGTAGGGCATGATGTCCATCATGATCCCGCGCGCCTGCGCGGCGGCGATGCGGTAGCGGTCATAGACGGAGACGTCCGGAGGCGTGCCGGCGGCGACAGCGGCCACCAGCTTGGCGTCACGGTCCTGCATCTCCGTCATCTCCACCTTGGCCTGGGGGTACGCCTTCTCGAAGTCGGCGATGCGCGCGACCCAGGCCTGGTAGCTGGGGTTGGTCTGGCCTCCCTCCGGCCAATAGACCAGCGTACCGGTAATCGTCTGCGCGATCTTGGCGCCCGGCGCGCCGGCTCTACCTGGGCCACAGGCGGCCAGTAGGGCGGCCGGCACCCCCGCGCCGGTCACCAGCAGCCGCCGGCGCGTGATCGCGCCGCCCGCCGCGGCAGCGCGGCCGGCAACGCCAGCAGAACGCCCGTTGGGATGAGTACGCAGGCTCATGACTTAGCACCTCCCCGCATGTGCGTGGTGGATCATACACCGTCAGTGTGCCGCACGCTGGGCGTGGCGTCCCGCGCACCGGGGATCCGCTGGAGCGCCGCGGAGCTATACTGAAAGCGCCTCGGTAGTGGTCAGGCCTGGGCGCAGGCTGGCATGGCGCAGCGACCCGGGCGTTCGGGAGGCTCAACGGAGGTGTAGATGGCCCCGCACGCACAACCTGCTGGGCCGGCGCGGGTGACCCGGCGGGCGCTCCTGGCGCTGGCCGGCGGCGGGCTGCTTCCCATCACAGGGGCCGCGGCCTGTGGCGGCGAGGCGGCCCCTTCCGGCGGGCCCAGCCGGCAGCCGGTGGAGGTCGCCATCTTCCACCGCCAGGCGTACACGCTCGAGCTCGACCAGCAGGTGTTCCCGCCCGCCTACGACCTGTTTCATCAGAAGACCGGCATTCGGGTCAACGAGACGATCCTGCCGGAGGCGGAGATCCCCGACAAGGTCACCACCATGGCCGCGGCCAGAACCCCGCCGGAAGGCTCCTACATTCATCCCCAATGGCTCGGCTCGATGGCGGCCAACGGGCTGGTGGTACCCATCGAGCCGTACGTCGCCAGGGACCGGTCACTCAACCTGGCGGACATCTACCCCGGGCTGCTGGACTACTTCCGCTCACCCACCATCGGCGGCAAGCTCTACGGCCTGCCCTTCTACTCCGGGCCAAGCATCACCGTATTCAACCGCGCACTCTACGACCGCTACGGCGTGAAAGCGCCCGACCAATGGGAGAAGGAAGGGAAGTGGACCTGGGACACGGTGCGCGACGTGTGCGTCCAGCTCACGAAGGGCAGCGGCGCGGAGAAGGCCTGGGGCTGGGACGGCATCACCACCGCGCTGCACTGGCTGAACATCATCATCTGGGGCTACGGCGGCGACCTGTGGGACCGCGAGCTCGGCCGCACGCTGCTGGGCGAGCCGCCGGCGCTGGAGGCGCTGCAGAGCTACGCCGATCTGCGGGCCAGGTACAACGTGGTAGCGGAGGGCCCCGAGGCGCAGGGTTTGCCCTCCAGCCGTGCCGGCAAGCTGCCCAGCGGGCGGGTGGCGACACGGTACGGGATCAAGGCCGACATCCCCACGCTGGCGGTGGGGTCGGGGCAGGGCATCCAGCCGGGGATCGCGCCCATTCCCAAGGGCAGGGCCGGCCGGTTCGTGCGCAATGGGCCCAACTCGTTCATGATCGTGAAGGGGAGCAAGGAGCCGGAGGCCGTCTACCGGCTCATCGCCTGGATGACCACGATGGAGTTCCAGGCCTTCCAGTTCAAGATCAGCGCGACGGTGGCGGTCCGCAAGTCGCAGATGGACTCGACTGAGTTCCAGCGCTCCCTCCAGCCGTGGGAGCCGGTGGCCGTCTGGAAGGAGGCGGCTGAGCGGGACAAGGCCTTACCCATGTCCGCGCGGCACAGCGAGATCCAGGAGCTCTTCGGCCCGGCCTATACCCAGGTGAAGGAAGGGAAGGCCACGGCCAGGGAGGTCATGCAGACCCTGGTGCCCCAGATCAACGACCTGCTCCGGCAGGCCAGGGCGCTCCAGCGGTAAACCGCGCCGGTGCTGCCGCGGCGTGCTGCTGCTCCTGCTGGCGGCCTCGCGGCACGGGGCACCGCAGCGGTAGACCGGCGCCGGCATCTTCCCGACCCCCGCTTGCCCGTGGCTGGCCTGGCTTCTTCACGGCCAGCGATGAGCCCCCTCTCCCAAAGGGGAGGCCAAGGGAGAGGGTTGGCGCTTTGGAAGCATCCCTCTCCCTGTGGTCGTCCCGCCTCCGGCGGGAACCCCGGGCGAGGGTGAGGGCTCCGCTGGCGGATCATTGGCCATGCCCATCCGGAGCGCCAGGGCTGCCGCCAACAGGCCGGCCACTCTCCACGAGGATCCGGGCGAGCCGCAGGTTGCCGCGACTGGCACCCTGTATCTGCGGGCGCAGGCTGGCGTCATCCCTCCTGGGAGGCCGGTAGCTCGCGGCCGTGCGGGAGCGCCAGTGCTGCCGCGGCGCTGGCCAGGGCCAGGACCCCCAGCCCGGAATAGGCGGGCACGAAGCCGAAGGCGTCGATGGCGGCGCCGGTGGCGGGGCCGGCCAGCGACGAGATGGCGATGCCGACGCCCCAGGCCAGGCCCACCGCCTGCCCGGTGCGCCCGCCCGGCGCCAGCTCCGCCGCGTAGACGAGCACCACCGGCGGCCCGAGGCTGCCCCAGAACCCCGCCAGCAGGGCCAGCGCCACCAGGGGCCATCCGTCGGCATACGGGAAGAGCAGGACACTCAGGCCCAGCCCGACTAGGGCGCCAGCGAAGACGCCCCGCCGCCCGAAACGATCAGAGAGCGCCCCGCCGAGCGGCTGGGCCAGCAGCCCCGCCGCCAGGGTCGGCGCGGTGAGCAGCCCCGCCAGGGCCAGGCCGGTGCCGTGGCCGGCATAGTAGGCTGGCAGGAAGGTGACGAATCCGGCTACCACCGCCCCCAGCACCCCATTGATGACCGCCAGCAGGAGCAAGGGGCGGGAGAAGCCGGCGCGTAGCCCGCGGGCGACCCGCAACGCCGGCTCCTCGGCCAGGCGCCAGATGAGGGCGGCCGCCGCCAGAGCGGGGAAGGCCAGGACCAGCGCCGCGGCCCGCCAGCCGAACCGGTCGGCCAACGGCCCCACCAGCACCGGTGCCAGCGCGAACCCGATGCTGTTCCCTATGCCGTGGATGCCGGAGGCCCAGCCGCGCCGCGCGGCGAACCGCGCCAGCAGCAGCGTCGTACTCTGGGGATGGTAGGTGCTGGCCGCCAGCCCCAGCACCGTGGCCGCGGCCAGGAGCGCGCCATAGGACGGGGCCAGCCCGACGAGCGCCATGGCCACGGGGTAAAGACAGAAGCCTGCCACCAGCGCCGGCCGGCGGCGGCGGTGCCGGTCGGCCCAGTAGCCGGCCAGCGGTTGAGCCACCGCCGAGACCGCCGTGGCAGCGAACGTGAGCAGGCCGAGCTGGAGGTAGCTGAGGTGGAAGGCGGCCTGCAGCGCCGGCAGGAGCGGGGGCAGGACGAGACCATAGAAGTCGTTGACGGCGTGGCAGGCCGTCAGCCCCAGCAGGAAGCGGCCTGCGCCACCCGCCGCCGACCGCTCCTTCGCCGTCCCGCCGGCGAGAAGCGCTGAACGAGACATCCGCGCCCAGAAGTGTCACATGATCGCCTGCCCCGTCGCACACTTAGATGGCCGGCCGCCCATCCGCTCGTAATCTTTCGCCACGTCGGGCCTCAGCCCCCGCGGTCATCACCAGCCGGTGAGCGGCCACCGCGGCCGCACGACCACGTCAGCAGTCCGGCGACGTTTCGCAGGCGATGGATGCCCCGCTGGCACACGGCCGGGCCGGACACGCTGGCACGGAGTTGAGGTTCAGTTGCAGGCTGGTTGAGATCTGGGCCGCACCGCAGCCGCCACCTTGACGGGGTGCCGGCCGGCGGCTAGGGTGGGAGTTAGTTCAGGCGCCGCTGAGGGGCCCAGCGCCGGCTCCGCGCATTAACGAGCTGGGGTTCACCACCAACGGAGGCGGGGACGCCGGTTCGGCGCATTGGCGGGCTGGGGAGAGCGAACGGCGAACCTGGCTAAGCCTGGTTACTGGTTACAGGTACCGGTAACGGTCGGTGGCGCGTGCGGGCACTGTGCCCGTGTGCTGGTCGCCGGAGGGGAAGTGCATGAACTCGGTTGCTCGGCTGGCTGCGGTGACGCGCGCAGCAGTCAGCCTGGTGCGCTGCAGTCCGGGCCACACTGCCAGGCGAGGACTGCCGTGGGGAGCGTTGTGCCTCGTACTCCTGTTCCATCTGGTGCTCTCGAGCCGCGCGGTCCCGTCGCCGGCGCGGCCCATCCCACCCCGACTGGCCGAGGCGGCGCCGGCGCTCAGCCACGGCCGCCAGTGCTCTCTCAACGAGATCCGTGAGGCGCTGCAGGCCGACGCGATTACCGCCAGTATCAGCAAGGGACCCACGCACGTTGACGTGGAGATCGTCAACCGTACGGACTGCATCCTGGCCGTGGGCGCGGCTACCTACGAGCTCATAAACGGGAGCTATGACAGCCAGCGCCTGTTTAGCGCCCTGGACACCACGATAGGGGCGCAGCATGATACGACGCCCGGTACGGTGGCTTTCACCCTCACCTATCCCAGGTGTGCTGTCTTCCAGGTGGATGCCTACGTGGGGACGCACATTAAAGAGCCCTTGCCACCCAACTATGCGGGGCGGTTCATCGGCGGGAAGGTCTTTAGCGATCAGAGCTGCACGCCCACACCGACTCCAAGGGCTACGGGTACCCCAACCGCCGCTGTCTCACCGACGGTGACCGCGACGCAAACTAGCACCGCCACGACGCCCGCGGGGACCGCCACCGCTACCCCGACCTCTACCAGCACCACCACTACCACCACCACAGTGACCGGCACACCGACGGCCACCCCTACCGTGACGCCAACGGCGACGGCTAGGGCCACCAGCTCACCGACCGCTACAGCCACACCCACGAACACGCCCGTGCCCGCGCCTAACGGCGGCGGCGCATCCGGCGGGGGCTCAGGCGGAGGGGGCGGAAACGGTGGCGGGGGCAGCGCCGCCGGCGGCGGCGCCGGCGGGGGC
>DAOTTI010000045.1:0-11815 GCA_034437795.1 Chloroflexota bacterium
CGACCCGCCCAGCCCCGACAGCAACGCCGGCGGGCACGGTCCCGAGCCCTTCGGCAACGGCCACGCCTGTGCGCGCCGCGCGGCGCCAGGCGGGGTCTTTCCTGAACGATCTGGCGGCCAGGCTGGGGATCAGCGTCGACCGGCTGCGCGAGGCCATCATCGCAGCGGCCAAGGACGCCGTCCAGCGCCGCGTCGCTGAAGGGAAGCTCACGCCGGAGCAGGCCGGGCGCCTGATCGAGCGCATCGAGCAGCACGGCGTGGCGCTCCTGCCCCGCCTGCTGGCTCCTCAGCGCCACGAGCGCCACGACGCGCGTGCGGAGGTGAAGGGCCTGGCGCTCTCTCAGGTGGTGCGAGTGGTTGCCGACGCCACCGGCCTGACGCCGCGGCAGGTGCTGGACGAGCTGCGCGCGGGAAAGACGCTGGCCCAGATCGGCCAGGAGCACGGCAAGTCGCAGGCCGACCTGAAGGCGGCGCTGCTGGCCGCCCTGAAGCAGCGCCTCGATGAGGCCGTGTCCAGGGGGCGGATCACCGCCGAGCAGGCCACGCGGCTGCTCGACCAGGCGTCTCAGCGCATCGATGGCCTGCTGACCCGCTCCTTCCCGCGCCGCGGGCCGTAGGGGCCAGCGCCCACGGGCCTTGATCCTGGCTCAACGGCCGGCCCTTGTCTCCGCCGCTGGCGTTCCCAGAGCGACATGACCGGCGGTTCACCGGCGGCGCCCTCACCCGAGCCGTCTCACAAAGGGAGAGGGAAGTCATCAGCGATAGAGGAGGTGGCCGGCGCTGCCCCTGGCCTACCAGGAGAGCGGGCGCCGCTTTCAGGCGCCGGTGCGCGCCAGCGTCCCGCCCGCGACGGCGCTGATGCCGGCCGCCAGCGCCGGACGTTCCAGGCGCCTGAGCTCGACCTGCCGGTAATAGAGGGCGCGTTGCAGGCGGCGCAGGTCGTCCACGGTCAGCGGATCGAACTCCAGCCCCCGCCGGTAGCTGGAGCGCTTGGCCGGCGGCGCGTCGGCCCCGACCTGGGCCTCTGCGGGGCCGGGGGGCGTGACGATCCGCCCCTGCACCGTTATCAGGCCACCGCGCCCGGGGAGCTCAAACTCCACCCGCAGGTGGACCCCCGCCCCCAGGGGTTCGCTGACCAGCAGCCCCAAGCCCCCCAGCGATACGTCGATGATCTCGCCGGTGAGCTCGCGGAAGGCGCCGCCGGCTTCCACCACCTGCAGCCGGCGCGGCTGGATCGACACCGGCACGCGCACGAAGCGGCGCAGCTGCACGTGCGTTGCGCCGTGAATGTGGAGCGCGACGTACGGGTGCTCGATCGAGCCCAGGCGCGCCACGGTGCCGGCCAGGTGATAGGTGCCGCTGGCGGCGGTGAAGTCTACGCGGCAGCCGGTGCCGGCCTCCAGCGAGGCTGGCAGGGACTGGCGCGCTAGGATCAGCTCCCCCGCCGGCTCGTCCACCGTCAGCACCTCGGCGGCGCAGCGCTCCCGCGCCCCGGCAGCCGCACCATCCGGCACCGCGGGGCCTTCTCCCAGGCAGAAGTTCACGAACTGCCCGCTCTTGAGCAGCTCCAGCGCTTGCGGCACGGGCAGGGTCTCACCCCCGCTAGGCGTGACGCGCTCCTCCAGCAGGCGCGCATGCTCGACGCGCGGCGCCGCGCTCGGCGGGCTGGGCAGGCTGGGCGGGCTGGGGGGCAGGGAATGGCCGGATGGCATCGCTTGCGGCGCAGGCATGGCAGGCATGGCACTCACCCAGAGGAGATAACGTGCGCAGCGGGCAAAAGAGTATGGGGGAGCGCCTGCCAGAACCACCATAGCAGGGCCGCCCACAGCACTGCCAGCGCCAGGATCACGGCCGGCGTAGCGCCGTGCCACAGGCGGCGCAGGCGCTCCCGCCAGGCGGTCTTGATGCGCACGCCCGGAAAGTGGCCCGGGTAACGCGCATTGAGCTCACCTGTGGAATCGACCCGCGCCAGCGTGAGGCCTGCGCCCGGCCCCGCGGCCGAGGCCGCGCCAGCGCTGCCGTCCAGGACGTACGTGGCCTGCCCCGGAGCGCCGAACAGCGGGCGCGGGCCACGGGAGACCAGGGGCGCGGTGGGGCGCCAGGCGACCAGCGCCACCCGCTCGTCGCGCACCGACCGCGCCAGCAGCTCCAGGCGGCAGGACCCGAACTGCGCTGCCAGGAACTCCCGCTCCTCCGGCCGAAACGCCCCGGCAAGCTCAACGCTTCCGATCCGCACCAGCGGTGGTTCAGGCTGGGACAAGGCGCTTCACCCACTCGCGTCGTCGTGCCGGCCTTGCACCGCTTCGGTGCCCGCGCCAGCGCGATCCGGCGGCCGCGTCCCTGCCTCCGCGGCGCTGCCGGTAGGGAGGCTGCACGGTGCCCCCGACGCGGCGGACCAGCCGGCCGCCCCGCCTCCAGGTAGTCCGGCGCCGATGGCGCTGGCCAGGTAATCGACCGCCTGCTCCAGGGCAGCGACCCGCCAGGCCAGGTCGGCGTTGGAGACCGGCGGGCCGGCGCCGTCATTGCTCTCGCCCGCTTTCTGCCTGGCCAGCGCCGCCTCCAGGGCCTCCGTAACCCACCGCTCCAGCGTCGTGCCGCGCTCCCCGGCGGCCGCCTTCGCCCGCTGCCAGAGGGCGGGATCGAGCCGGATGTTGATCATCTTCTTCTCAGCCACAGGAAGCGCTCCCCGCTCAGGCGCTCTCCGGCGCCACGGCCCTGGCGTAGACGATCTCGCGCCGCAGGGCCAGCTCACCATCCTGGAGGCGCGCCTCCAGGAGCGCCCCCAGGGCGGCGCGAACGCGGCCTTGGGCCGCGACGGGCAGGCGCTCCAGGGCCTCCCCCCAACGCTGGGTGGCCAGCGCCCATTCCCAGAACCCATCGATCCCCTGAAAGCGCATCCGGTCGGGCACGCGCGCTGCCTCGATCTCCTCGAAGCCGCAGGACTGCAGGACCGCTTCCAGGTTCCCCGGCTCAGAGAGCGCCGGCGGGCCGGGCAGGCGCGCGCCGGGGACCGCGCGCCGCACGGCCTCATCCAGCACGCGCAGCCACTCGTTGCCCGCCTTCGACCCCCAGATCGTGAGCGCCAGGCGGCCCCCCTCAACGAGCACGCGCCGCAGCTCCTCCAGCACGGCCGTGGGCCTGGGCATGTCCTGCAGCGCCTGTACGCAGAGCACCGCATCGAACGACTCGTCGGCATAGGCCAGCTGGGATGCGTCGCCAAGCTCCCAGCGAATGTAGTCGTAGCCGGCCAGCGCCGAGCGCTCGCGCGCTACCGTCAGCATCGCCGCCGAGGCGTCCAGCCCGATTACCGAGCCATCCCGTCCCGCTCGCTCCGCCGCCAGCACGGCCGCCAGGCCGGTCGCCGTGCCCGCGTCGAGCACGGACTGGCCCGGCTCGATGTCGGCCAGATCAATCGCCCGGCGCGCCAGGGTCACGAACGTGGGCGCGACGTACCGCGCATAGCGATGCGCACGATCCACCGTGACGTCCGCCATCATCCTCAACTCGTCTCAATTGTGCCGCGCCGCTCCGTTATCCTTTCCCTGTCATGGCCCGCTACGCTCGCATCTCGGGCTGGGGGAAGGCGCTCCCCCAGCGGGTGCTCACCAATCTCGAACTCGAGCAGATGGTGGACACCACGGACGAGTGGATCCGCACCCGCACCGGCATCCGCGAGCGACGGATCGCCGGCCCCAAGGAGTCCACCCTCACCTTGGCCCTGCGGGCGGCGCGCGAGGCGATGGAGGTGGCCGACCTGGCCCCGCACCGCCTCGACCTGATCATCGTCTGTACCTTCTCGCCGGAGTTTGGGGGCATGCCCAGCACCGCCAGCCTGGTCCAGGATGGCCTGGGCGCCGACCGCGCCGGCGCCTTCGACCTGAACGCAGCCTGCTCCGGGTTCATCTACGGGCTGGCTATGGCCCACGCCTCCATCGCCTGCGGCATGTGCGACCACGCCCTGGTCATCGGCGCCGAGACCCTCTCCCGCCTGCTGGACTGGAAGGACCGCGCCACCTGCGTCCTCTTCGGCGACGGTGCGGGGGCGGTCGTCCTGCAAGCCACGAGCGAGCCCACCGGCGTGCTCAGCTATGTCCTTGGCTCGGATGGCTCGGGGGGCGATCTCCTTTCCATTCCGGCCGGGGGCAGCCGCCATCCCGCATCGCTCCAGACGGTGCAGACGGGCCAGCATTTCATCCGCATGAACGGCAAGGAGGTCTACCGCTTCGCCGTGACTACCCTGCCGCGGGCAACGCGCGAAGCGGTGCAGCGCGCCGGCCTGTCGCTGGACGAGATCGACCTGCTCATTCCGCACCAGGCCAACATCCGCATCATCCAGGCGGCCGCGGCTGCCCTTGGCATCCCCCGCGACAAGCTGTTCATTAACGTCGACCGCTATGGCAATACCTCCGCCGCCTCCATCCCCATCGCCCTGTGTGAGGCGGTGGAGCAGGGGCTGGTGCGCCAGGGGAGCAAGCTGGTGCTGGCCGGCTTTGGCGCCGGCCTGAGCTGGGGCGCCGCCGTCCTGGAGTGGGCCGTCCCCGCGCCGGTGGTCCCATCGGGTGGCGTTGCCCTGCTTCACACGCTGCGCGACCGTGTGGCGGGGACGCGCTCGCTCGTGCGCCGCGCGGCGCGCCACGTGGATTCCTTGCTCAGCGGCCCGCGCTGGAACGGCGGCACCGACCCGCGCACGGGCAACTCGCTCGACGCCCCCCCGCCGTCTCCCGACGGCAAGGCCGGCCCACCACTCCGCAGCCCCCAGACCACCCGCGACGCGGACGACTAACCCCTGGCTTCCCTCCTTCGCACCCCCGCTGCCCCCGCTCCGACAACGAGAGGGGGAACGACGGCCAGGGGGAGAGGGTCTTACCCACGGTGGCCGTGCCCCACCGGGATGGCAGCCCTCACCTCCAGCCTGGGCTATTCATGGCCGGCGATGTGTCCCCTCTCCCTTTGGGAGCGGGCCAGGGTGAGGGCTCCACTCGCTACTCGCGACTCGTCCCCCGTCCCTCGCTCCGCCCAGAACGAGTGGGGCTCAGCCGCTCGCGCTCTCCGCGTGGGGGCGCACCTTCAGCAGCGTCTGCCCTGCCTGGACCAGTTGCCCCGTTGTGGCGAGGATGGCCACGACGGTCCCGCCCACCTCGGTGTGGATCTCGTTGAAGACTTTCATCGCCTCTACCAGGCCCACTACCTGCCCGGGCTCGACCTCGTCGCCCTCCTCCACGTAGGGGGGCTCGCCGGGCGCCGGCGCCGCGTAGAAGATGCCCGTCAGGGGCGTGGTCACCGCCACCAGGCCAGCCTCCTCTTCCGCCTGGCGGTCGCCTTCCCGCCTGGCGTCGGCCGGGCCGGCCGGAGCTGGCGCCGGCCCGGGGCGCTGGCGCAGGTAGATGCGCGCGTCCCCTACCGAGACCTCTAGCTCCACCACCCCACTGGCGGCGAGCTGATCGAGCAGGGTGGGCAGGACGGCCAGCAGCCGGTCCTGCTCGTCGGCGGGCTTGTCACTGGTCATAGGCGGTGAACACCAGAGACGCGTTGTGGCCGCCGAAGCCAAAGTTGTTGCTCATCACGGTGCGGACCGCCGCCCGCCGTGCGTGGTTGGGGGTGTAGTCGAGGTCGCATTCGGGATCGGGGTGCTCGTAATTGATGGTCGGGGGGATGACCCCTGTCTCAATGGCCTTGACCGAGATGACGGCCTCCACGCCCCCGGCGGCGCCAAGGAGGTGGCCGATCATGCTCTTGGTGGACGAGATGGCCACGCGGTAGGCGTGCTTCCCCAGCGCCGCGCGGATGGCGGCCGTCTCGGCGCGGTCGTTCAACGGGGTGCTCGTCCCATGCGCGTTGATGTAATCCACGTCCTCCGCCCGCAGGCCGGCGCTGGCCAGCGCCTGGCGCATGCAGCGCACCGCCCCTGCACCATCCTCCGGCGGCGCCGTCAGGTGGTAGGCGTCGGCGCAGGAGCCATAGCCGGCCAGCTCGGCATAGATCCGCGCCCCCCGCTCCAGCGCGTGCGACAGGCGTTCCAGGACCAGCACTCCTGCCCCCTCCCCGATGACGAACCCATCCCGCTTACGGTCGAACGGGCGGGAAGCGGCCTGCGGGCAGTCGTTGCAGGCCGTCAGGGCGCGCGCGGCCCCAAACCCGGCCACGGCAATAGGAGAGATCACCGCCTCTGCCCCGCCGGCGATCACCACGTCCGCCCCGCCGCGGCGGATCAGCTCCGCCCCCTCACCGATGGCGTGCGCGCCGGTGGCGCAGGCGGAGACGATGCCAAGATTGGGCCCCTGGGCGCCCAGCGTGATGGAGAGCTGGCCGGACGCCATGTCCGCGATGATCATCGGTACCAGGAAGGGGCTGACCCGGCCCGGGCCCCGCTCGCGGAGCACCTCATACTGCTCGCTGAGCGTGGTGATCCCGCCCAGGCCCGACCCCACGTAGACGGCGGTGCGCGCCGGTTCGGGGACCGGCACGGTGAGGCCGGCGTCGCGCACCGCCTCCAGCGCCGCCGCCAGGGCGAACTGCACGTAGCGGTCCATGCGGCGCGCGTCCTTGGCCTCAATGCCGGCCGCCACCGGATCGAACCCCTTGACCTCAGCGGCGACGCGGCAGCTATAGCCGGTGGCGTCAAAGGCCGTGATCGGGCCAACGCCCGAGCGGCCGGCGACCAGCGCCTCCCAGCTGGTCCTCACGTCCAGCCCAACGGGGCAGACCAGACCCAGCCCCGTGACCACCACGCGCTCGCGCATCTGCCTCGTCTTCGCCATCATCCTGCGGCCCCTAAAGTCTAAGTGCCCGCGGCGCCGGCTGCCACGTCCGCGGCGTTTCCCTCTTGGCGCCCATTGACGCGGGGACTGGTCTATTGCTAGCTTCGATTCGGATGGACGTGCCGCGCATCGTGGTCGACGTCGACCGAGCCTTCCGCCTGGCCGGACCGGCGGCCCCTGTCCGGTCCCCCGCAGACGCCCCCTCACGGCAGCGCCCCCAGACCGAGGACGTGCCGGACACCCGCCGGCGCACGCTCCCCCCGTACAAGGTCATCCTGCACAACGATGACCACAACACGATGGACCACGTGGTCGTGGCGCTTCGCAAGTCCATTCCGGGCATGAGCCTGGCCAAGGCCACGGCCATCATGTGGGAGGCGCACACCACGGGGAAGGCCCTGGTGGTCACCTGCCCCCTGGAGCTGGCGGAGCTCTACCAGCAGCGCCTGCTCTCCTTTGGCCTCACCGCAACCATCGAGCGGGACGAGTAGCCCCAATACGTCACAAGGAGAGCCCTCACCCCAGGAAGGTGAGCTGCCCCTGACATTGTGATATGATTCACAATGTCTATGGATCGGCGTGTTCTTGGTACCCAGCTACTTCGTTCACTCGTGCTGTGCGCGCTGGCTGCCGGCACCATCGTCCTCGCCGCCTGTGGCGGCACGTCGCAGGCCGCCGAGACCAGCGGGCCGAGCGTGGTGGTCAGGGGCCTGGACACGATGCGGTTTGAGCCGGACACCGTCACAGTCAAGGCCGGGCAGCCGGTGACCATCGTCTTCCGGAATGCCGGCCTGCTGCCCCATGATCTGATCACCACCGGTGCCGACCGGAACGTCCGCCTGGTCAACGTCGGCGCCGGCAAGGAGCAGCGGGGCACCTTCCTCGCCACCAAGCCGGGAACCTACGAGATGGTCTGCAACCAGCCTGGCCATAAGGAGGCCGGCATGGTGGGGAAGATCATCGTCGGGTAGCCCGGATTATTCCTGAGCGGAGCGCTCGCCCCACTTCCACAGGGAGAGGGAACACCTCGTCGGCCGTGAATAGTCCAGGCTGGCCTGATTTCCGGCCGGCGACCTGCTCCCTCTCCCTGTCGGACGGTGAGGGTCTATGTCGGCGAGCGTCCCGCGGCGAGCGGACTCGTCACCCGTCCCGGGCCGGCGCCGGGCGTCAGCACTCGCTATAGGCGCACGAGTAGCACTTCTTGCAGCCTTCCTCGTACACCAGCGTGGCGTCGCCGCACTCAGGGCACAGGTCGGCCTTGAGCTTCCTACGGGCAGGGTCCTGCCCTTCGGGTCCTCCCCTCTGAGGCGCGCCGGCCGCCGCGCTCGGTGCGGGCGCCGCGTGGAAGCCGGCGCGCGCGGCGCTGTTCTGGACCTCCATCCCGCCGAGAAACTCGGCCAAGACCTGCGCCACGGCGTCCGGCAAGGACCGCACGCGGTTGCGCCCGAAGCCGAGCTGCCGCCCGCCACCGATGCCGGAGAGCTGGTCTACCACCTCATTCAAGCGGTCGATCGGTGAGAGGGGCGAGGGCAGGCGCAGGATCAGCGAGATCAAGCGCCCCAGGGCCTCGGTGACGGCGGCCGTGTCGGAGCCGGCCTTCCCCACCTGCAGGAAGACCTCAAATGGCTGGCCCAGGTCGTTGCGCGTCACCGTCGCCCACAGGGTGCCCAGGGGCGTCGGCATGCGGTAGGTGATCCCCTCCGCCGCGCGCGGGCGCGGCTCCAGGTGCTGGCCCGGCTCCGGCGTGCCGGCCAGGCTCAGCCCGAGCTGCACCGCCTCCGGCTCGGCGCGCTGTCCCGCCTCCGCCCGTGCCGGCGCGTCTGCCTCTGGCCCCGGCGCGGGCGCACCAGCCGCCGGCTTCTCCTCGATGTGGGAGAGCACGCCCTCGCGGCAGCCATCGCGGAAGTAGGTGATGCCTTTGCAGCCGTACTCGTAGGCCTTGAGGTACAGCTCCTTCACCTGCTCCACGGTGTGGCTGTTGGGCGCATTCACCGTCTTGGAGATCGAGGCGTCGGTGTAGCGCTGCACCAGGGCCTGCACCCGCACGTGCTCCTCTGGCGTCAGGTCGTTGGCGGAGACGAACCACCGCGGGGCCTCATGCGGCCCCGCCTCCGGATGCGCATCCTTCCACTGCTGGAGCAGCGGATGGTAGAGCACGTGCTCGCCGGTGCGGTCGCGCCGGATCATGGCGAAGTCGTACACCGGTTCAATGCCGGACGAGACGCCGGCCAGCAAGGACGTGGTGCCGGTCGGAGCCTGCGTCAGCAGCACGGCGTTACGGATCCCCTGCTCGGCGATCTTGCGCTGGATCGCCTCCGGCAGGCGCCGGATGAACCGCCCCTGCAGGTACTTTTCGCGATCGAAGCGCGGGAAGGGGCCCTTCTCCGCGGCCAGGTCGGCCGAGGCGTCGTACGCCGCGTCGCGGATGGTCTGGTAGATCCGCTCGATGACCGGCAGGCTCTCCTCTGAGCCATAGGGAATGTGCAGCTTGATCAGGGCGTCGGCCAGCCCCATCGTGCCCAGCCCCGTCCGGCGGGTGCCCAGCTGCGCCTCGCGGTTCTCCTCGATGAAGTACTCGTTGGCGTCGATGACGTTATCCAGAAAGCGCATGGCCACCCGTGCGTGCTCCGCCAGGGCGTCGTAGTCGAACTCGCCCGGCGTGTCGGCGTCGCCCCCGCGCACGAACACCGCCAGGTTCAGCGCGCCCAGGTTGCATACACCCCAGGCCGGCAGCCCCTGCTCACCGCAGTTGTGCACCACCAGGCCGTTGGCGACGAACAGGTGCGCCTCAGGTTCGACGAGGTCGTACACGTTTTCCTCGCCGTCCGGCTCCAGGGACTCGAAAGTGGCCAGGAAGTCCTCCTGAGAGAGACCGCGCGTCCGTGCGGTGAGGTACTCGTCGAGGGCTTGCTGCTTCCGTGTCGTCAGGAAGCCAACGCGCTCGGCGAACGCCGGCACGTTCGCCCGCGAGATGACCAGCTCATGGTTCGCGGCGTACGCGTACTCCCCCGCCCGGCGCCGGCTGTCCGGCAGCTTCCGGTGACGGTAGATACGTGAGGCGATGCCGAGGTTGAGTAGCAGACGCTGCACTCCCTCAAGTAGCCGTTCGCTGCTCGACGAGAGGCGGATGCAGACGCCCTCCCGCGTCCCCTGCACGTTCCCAGCGGCCGTGAAGAGCGCCTGCAGGAAGCCAACCTGCATCTCGCGTGTGCCGCGCTCGACGGAAGGGGGCACCTGCAGCGCATTCTCCACGATCTCCGGATCGATGAGCCGGAGCAGACGGACCGATGCGATGCGGAGCTCGTCACGGCCGGGGATGTCCTCGATGCCCAGGCTGTAGGTACGGGCCCGCGCGCTGTGCGGCGCGATCAGGTCCGCCACGGTGTCGCGGAACAGGGGAGCGAGCTCGCGCTTCTCCTCGCCAAGGAACGAAAGGACCACGGCGCGATCCTCGGCGTGGCTGTACCTGTCGCCGACCAGCCAGCCGAGCACGCGGCCCAGCCCCAGGCTCCCTTGTATCCCAAACGCCCCCTGCCCGTTCAGCAGGTGCAGGCGGTCGCCGGGCCGGAGTTCGCGCGCTTCCTTCCAGCCGCTCGTGGTCAGCACGCGGTGGTCGGCCGTCAGGCGCACCGTGTAGCCCTCGACCGTCCGCAGGCGGAACACCGGCTTGCGACCGGTGCAGAAGACGTGGCTCGCTCGGCGAATGAACACGCCCTTATCATCCGGCGAGACCACCTGCACTGCCTGGCCACGTTCGGCCAGCTCGCGGGCCGGAATGAGACCCTGAGCCGTGTAGATCAGCGTGTCGCCGGTAACGCACGGGTTGACCGAGATGATCTTCTCGTAGTACCAGGTGTTCGATTCCTTGTTGTAGCGATCGATGAAGACCACGCCCGGCTCGCCGGACGCCCAGGCGCTCTCGCAGATCAGGTTCCACAGGTCGCGGGCGCGCAGCGTCTTTCTCACCTCCCCGTTCCACACCAGGTGCCACGGCTCGTCGCGCTTGACCGCCTCCATAAAGCGATCGCTAATGCAGACGGAGAGGTTGGCGTGGTTGATGCGGGTCAGGTCCCGCTTGACGGTGATGAACTCCTCGATGTCGGGGTGATCGTCGTTGAGCATCAGCATCAGCGCGCCCCGCCGGCTGCCGCCCTGCTGGATGACGTCCCCGGTGGCCACCGAATAGAGCTCGGCCCAGGAGCACGGGCCGGATGCGGTGCCGTTGACGGTGCGGATGTACGACCCGCGCGGGCGGAGCGTGGAGAGGTTGATGCCCACGCCCCCGCCGCGGGCCATGATCTCCGTCATGATCTTGAGGTTGTCCAGGATCCCGCCCCGGCTATCTTCAGGCGAGGGGATGACGTAGCAGTTGTAGTACGTCACACGGTGGGGCGTGCCCGCGCCGGTCAGGATCCGTCCTCCCGGCACGAACTTGAACCCCGACAGGGCCTCGTAGAAACGCCGCTCCCAGTAGCGCCGCTTGTCTTCGGTGGGCTCCACGGACGCGATTCCCCGCGCCACGCGCGCCCACATCTGCTCGGGATAGTGCTCCACCGGCTCGCCCCGCTCGTCCTTGAGGGCGTAGCGATCGGTGAAGACCTTGGCGCGGATGCCCTCCAGGACCGTGCCGCCGGCCGGCGGCAGCTGGATGTCCGTGGGGGCCGGACCGCGCTGCGTGACTTCGTGGTGAATCGTTGCCATGGGATCCCTCCGCGACAGGTGGCATGCAAACTAGGATTGCCGGCTGCGTCCTCCAGCAGCGCCTCAGCGACTACCGGCGCGCGGCGGCGCGGTCGCGGGCCAGGCCACGGCGACCGACACCTCATGCTGCATGTGGCGTGCCTGAACCTCGGCCATACGCGTCCCGTTACGCTACCGCTAGCGTTACAGCTCCATCGTAGGGGCTACATGTGGGGTTGTCAAGGCAATTGGCGTCCCTTGCGCCCCCACGGCGCCGGCGCCGCCCCGGCATGGGGTGGCAGCCATCGGTGGCCACGCGGGCCCGCCCGGCGCCGCTGGCGCGCCGCCCGGCCTGAGCGGCGTGGCGCGCCAGCGGC
>DAOTTI010000046.1:0-39779 GCA_034437795.1 Chloroflexota bacterium
CCAGCCCAGGTGTTGTAGACGGCGTTCGAGCCGGACGCCGGGATCTCCACCTCGTTCCAGATCTGCAAGACGTCGATCAAGCCGCGGTAGCGCATGGCCAGCTCGAAGATGAACGCCCCCCACGGGTTCTCGGGGTTGATCTCGCCGTCAATGAAGACGGGCTCGTAGAGGCCGCGGGGAACGGACGTGCCGGTCTTGAGGTCCGGCACCTCCGCCGCCCACTCTGGCGTGCCAATGACGACCGCAGCGACCCTCCGCCCCGCCTCTACCTCCTCCGCCAGCAAGCTCCTGCCGGTATGGTCGCGGAAGTAGAAGTGGTTGAACTCGCCGGGCCTGGGCTGGACGTTGAACCACTGCACCGTCCAGCGTGTCCAGCGGGCGCCGGAGACGGCGGCGAACGCCGGCGCGCGGAACGCTTCGTTCACGCCAAAGGCCTCGGCCGGCTCGACCGCAGGAAGGGGGGAACGCGACCACGCCGCGCGCGCCGTGGTCGCTGCACGGAGCGCGAGCGGAGCGGCGCCGGCAAGCGCCGCACGATGGACGTCACGGCGCCGGAAGCGCACGAGCCTCGGCATCTCCCTCATCTACCCCCAGGCGTGATGTCGGCTGCATTATGCAGCGCCGGGTGGCCACCGGCAAGGCCAGGCGCCGGCCGGGTGGGCAGGCGCCGCCCGTAACGCAGCAGGTGGCACTTTACGACGCTTGCCCGGCCGCCTTCGCCTCGGCGATGGCGAAGGCATCGTCCTGGGGCTCATAGCCGACGCGCTGGCGGGTGGACTCCAGGTCCATGCGCAGGAAGCGATTGGCGGAGATGCCGTTCACCACGGCGAAGGTGACGTCCGGCGCGCCGTTGAGGCAGCAGTCGAAGAGGCGAGCGAGGTCCTCGTAGGTGACGGTAATCGCCTGCCAGCCGTGGCGCGTGTCGGCGCCGATCTGGTCGCGGTGCGTCACGCCGCCGATGCGCACGGCAATGGCGGAGAGCTTGCCGGCGCTCAGCGCGACGAAGGCGCCGCAGATCGCCTCCCCCCATGCCTTGGACGCCCCGTAGACGTTGCCCGGCCAGGCGACGTCGTCCGCCCGCACCTGGACGTGGCGCGGGTAGCCGCCGATGGCGTTGACCGAGCTAGCGAAGACGACCCGCTTCACCCCCGCCTCATGCGCCGCGTGCAGGACGTTATAGGTCGCCTTGATGTTCCGGTCCAGTAGCGAGGCGTAGAAGTCGGCGCGCGGGCTGGGGTCCGCCGCCAGGTGCAGCACGGAATGGGCGCCGGCCACGGCTCGCCGCGCCACATCCAGGTCCGCCAGGTTCCCCTCAGCTTCGCCGGCCACGACCTCATCGTCTGGGTGGGTCTCCTGCAGCGGGCGCACGTCCACCAGGCGCAGGCGCCACTGCTGGGGCGCGGTCCCTGCCTGGCCGTGCTCCCGCAGCCACTTCCGGTAGAAGCTCCCGATCCGCCCGGCGGCCCCCGTGATGACCAGCAGCCGCCCGCTTTGGTGCTCGGTTGACATCGCGCTCCTTTCATGCCGTCCTTCCTCCCGGCGGCCCCGCCGGGCCGCGGGCAAGGGGGAAGGACGCCGCAGGTGAGGGCCGTAAGGGTAGCAGCCAGGGCGCTCCGCCTGCCGCCAGCTTCGCCCCCCATCTGGCGCGGGGGACTCGACCGGTGAGGCACTTGACGCGGGCGCCGCCCATGCGCCATGCTGGTATTTCGAAATAGCCATGTCACCGGCCAGGCGTGAGGTGCCCTATGTTGAACAAGAGCCGTTCCGGTCCTGCCATGCCCCCATCCAGGGGCATCACGCGGCGCGCCGCACTGGCCTCGCTTGGTGGCGCCGCGGCGGCCGGCGCGGTTGCCGCCTGCGGCCAGACCAGAGAGCAGGCGCCGTCCGGCGGTCAGGCGGCGACCGGCAACGTGAGCTGGATGTACAGCGCCAATCCCCAGACGAGCGGGTTCGACCGCATTGAGGAGGCCTTCAGAGCCAAGTTCCCCTCGGTCAAGCTCGAGGTGCTGCACACGCCGGACGATTACGACAACAAGCTGCTGGCGATGTATTCGGCCGGCAATCCACCCGACGTGCTCCGCCTGAACGACGACTACATCAAGGGCTACAAGGTGCGCAACCTGATCGCCGCGCTTGATCTGTACCTCAAGGCCAGCGGCGTGAAGCGGGACGACTACTATCCGGCGGTGTACGACTTCCCCGTGCAGGATGGCAAGCACTACGCCTGGTTTCTGGGCGCCAATCCTCGCCTGATCTTCTACAACGCCGATCTCTTCCGGAAGGCCGGCGTGCCGCTCCCGCCGGCCAAATGGGAGCCGAGCGGGTGGACCTTCGACCACTTCGTGGACGTGGCCAAGCGCCTCACCCAGCTCACTGCCTCGCCACCGGTCTACGGCGCGTCGCTGTACGACGACACCGGCAACGAGCAGACCTTCTCCATCAACAACGGCAGCCCGACCGGCATCTACAGCAAGGATGGGCTCAAGTTCACTCTGGCCGACCCGCCCGGCTACGAGGCCATCCAGTGGATCGCTGACCTCACCCACAAGCACCGTGTCCAGCCCACCCGCCAGGTCGCCTCCGACAATCGTGGCATCGGGGCCATGTTCAATAATCAGCTCCTGGCGATGCGCTTCACCAATACCACCTCCATCCTGGACATGCGCCGGAACGCCGCCTTCACCTGGGACGTTGCCCCCGTGCCCATGAAGGCGAAGCGCATGATGGAGGCCAGCATTCAGACCTATGCCCTGGCGGTGGGGGCGAAGAACCCCGACAACGGCTGGCGCCTGCTGCACTTCTTCACCGACCAGGAGGTGGCCAGGATCTTCATCGATACCGGCTACGTCATCCCCGCCAAGAAGGCCTTCGCCAAGGACTACATTGACGCCAGCCGGGGCAAGCCGCCAGCCAACATGGCCCTGATTGTCGAGTCGTTCAACTACCAGACCCAGCCCAACCAGACCCTCGACACCCAGGGCGCTCGCCGCATCTATCGCGGGGACAACCTCAACGAGATCTGGGACGGGAAGGTCACGGCCAGGGATGGCCTCACGCGGGTCCGCGCCGCCGTCGAGGCGGCGATCGCGCCCAAGTAGGCCCGCCGCGCCACGAAACCGCCGAGCGCCAAGAGCCGCCGCGCTTCTCCCTGTCCCCGCGTCTCCACGTCCCCGCGTCTCGAAGGCGGGCTGCCTTAGAACTCGCCGATGGCCGCCATGTAGGCGCCATCCACGCGCACGACCGAGCCGCTCATGTATGACGCGGCGTCTGAGGCGAGGAAGGCGGCGACGGCGCCGATCTCTTCCGGCCTGCCCAGCCGGCCCCAGGGGAGGCGCTTCCCCGCCTCCTGGATCTCCGCCTCGGTGGCGTACGCCCGCTCCCCGGGGGTGTCGATCCAGCCCGGCTCGATCACGTTCACGTGGATGCGGTAGCGGGCCAGCTCGTTGGCCATGGTCCGGGCCAGCTGATTGAGGCCGGCCTTGGCGGCGTTGTACGGCGCGGACGTGGAGAGCGCCCGCTCGGCCAGCACCGAGCTAATGACGATGATCTTCCCGCCGCTCCCCTGCCTCGCCATCTGCTGCGCGGCAAGCTGGCAGGTATGGAAGGTGCCGGTCAGCGTCACCTCCAGCGTAGCCTCCCAGTCCTCGGGCAGGAGCTCCAGGAACGGCTTGCGGATGGAGCGGTAGGCGTTGGCCACAGCGATGTCCAGACGCCCGAAGTGCCTGACCGCGGCGTCCACCATCGCCGCCACATCGCTTCGACTGGCGACGTTGCCGGGGACGATCACGGCGCGCCGCCCAAACGACCCCGCCAGACGCGCGGTTTCCTCGGCATCGCGCGCGTCCGCGGCCTGCCGTGCGGCATCGCCGTACGAGAAATAGTTGAGGACAAGGTCGGCGCCGGCCGCCGCCATGCACACGGCGCAGCCCCGGCCAATACCGCGGCTGGAGCCAGTGATCAGGGCGACGCGACCGGTCAGGTCGGTCGACGGTACGTGTGGCCTGGTGTCCATTGACCTGGTGTCCATTACGTTGCTCCTCCACGCGGGGTAAGAGCGTACCGGCGTGTGCGCGGCCGGTCCAATGAAGAGCGCCGGCGATCCGTTCCCGCCCCACAGGGAGAGGGTAGGGTGAGGGCCCCATCTCGAGTTCCCTCTCCTAAAGGGAGAGGGGTGGGATGATGGCGCCGCTCTTGAACAAGACTGGCCACGCTAGGTGTGCGCCAGCAGCCAGTCCTGGATACGGGCGCGGAGCGCATCCGCCACCGGCTGCAGCGACGCGTCACCACACCGATTCACCAGCTCGCCCGGGTCGGCGCGCAGGTCGTAGAGCTCCTGCACCTCCCGCCCGGGGGTATAGACCAGCTTCCAGTCTGCGGTGCGCGCCATCACCGAGAGCTCCACCTGCCGGCCGCTCGCCGGCGGCCCGTGGGGCACGTTGTTCCCCCGCACGGGGTCGTGGACCATCGACGGCGGGAAGGCGCCGGTCTCGGCAAAGGCGACGTCGAAGGCGGCGCGGGCTGCCGCCGGACGCGGCGGCAGCGGCGGCGCAGGCGCGCCCCACAGGGGCTGCAGGGGTAAGCCATGCACTCGCTCCGGTACCGGCAGCGCCAGCAGGCCCAGGAGCGTCGGCAGCACGTCGATAGACTGGATGACGCCCTCCAGCGCCTGGCCCGCCGGCAGCAGGCCGTCGGGGCCGGCGATGATCAGGGGCACGCGGACCAGGCAATCATAAAGGGTGCAGCTCTTGCCCCACATCCCGTGCTCCCCGGCATAGTCGCCGTGGTCCGCGGTGTAGATGACGATGGTGTCCGCCAGCCGCCCGCGGCGCTCCAGGTGCTCCAGCAGGCGAGCGACCTGGTCATCGACCAGGCTGACCATGCCGTAGTAGTGGGCCAGGGCGCGACGTAGCTCGCCCTCCGGCGCCTCCAGCGTGCCCATGTCGCGCGCCGTCTGGCGGTGCGCCGCCGGCTTGCCGGCCTCCGGTGGTTCCTGCGCGGGGTAGGCCAGGGTCCAGGGGTCGTAGCGGGTGTCGTACGGCGCTGGCGCGAAGTACGGCGGGTGGGGCGCGATCCACGCCACGTGCAGGAAGAACGGGGCGCCTGGCGGCACGCTCTCCAGGAAGCGGATGGCGTCCGCCGTCATCGCGCCATCCACATCCTGGTCGGGCGGCAGGGGGACGGTGGCGGTCATGTGCGCCACGCGCCGCGGGGCCGCGGCGACGAGGTCATGGCGCAGGCGCCAGGCCTCGCGCTGGCGACCCTGGTTCATCTCGAACGTGACGTCGAAGCCGCGCCCGCCGCCCGAGCGCCCGCCGTGGAAGTGGCCGACCGCCCCCGTGCGGTAGCCGGCCTGCTGGAGCAGCACCGCCAGCGGCGTCTCGTCGGGTGAGAGGGTGGCGCCGTTTCCCCGCACGCCGTGGGCGTGCGGATAGCGGCCGGTCATGAGCGAGCAGCGCGACGGGAAACAGAAGGGGTGCGGCGCCAGGCACTGCCGTGCCCAGACCCCCCGCGCCGCCAGGATGTCCAGGGTCGGCGTGCTGGTGTCTGGGTTGCCGTACAGGCGCAGGCTGGTCGCCTTCTGCTGGTCCGCCATGAGCAGCACGACGTTCAGACGGGCGCGGCCAATCACCGCCGGCGCCACCCGCGGCGCGCCGGCGGCTGCAGGCTGGGGCAGCCGACCCCGCCGGCCAGCGGAGCCAGGCGGCGCGCCGCCGTCAAGCCGGCGCCGGACGTCACTGCGGCCATCGTGGTCACTGTGGACTACTGATGGAGCCATGCGATTGCGGGTGGTGGCGGGCGTACTTGAGCGGGCGCCGCTCGGGGCAGCGATGAGCCTCGTGGTGCTGGTCGTCGAGCGGCGGCTGAGCCGCGCTCAGCGCCGAAAGGGGCAGCGCGCCCCCGCCGGCTAGTGGGTCGTTTGTCATGCCGATGGCCATTCCACCCAGGGGGCCAATGGCCACAGCCAAGTCAGGTGGCTCACTAATGGGCCACAATCCCACTCCCAAGACACATTCCAAACCCTACCTGGCGCCGCCCAGGAGCGCGGACAGCCATCGCGGGCCGCGCGCGATGGCCGGCAGGCGGACGAGGGCTACCAGGGCCCCCGTGAGGCCGATGGCCACCGCCAGCCGGCGGCTGGCCCGGTCAATGGTGCGGTCGAGGTGTTCCATGCCCTGGAAGCGGACCTGGAGCTGGGCGTCCGTGCCCGGCCGCGCGCCAACCAGCCCCTCGATCGCCCCTAGCACGCGGAGCAGGCGCAGCCTGGCCTTCTGCGTCTCGTAGAACAGGCGCTGCGGGCTTAGCCCACCGGCGACCTGGCGCAGGGTGGTCCGCACGACGTACGACTCGGCAACCGAGAACGGGTCCAAGGTAGGGTCCAGCTCGGCCGCCACCAGTTGCATCTGGGCGAAGGCCTTGGCCATCAGCGTCAGCGTGGCCGGTACGCGGACGTTGTTCCGGATCGAGATCTGGGTCACCTCCTGAAGGAGCGGCCCGAGCTGGATCTCCCGCAGCGGGCGGTTGCGGTACTTCTCAATGAGCCCCGCCAGGTCCTCCTGAAACGCCGCCAGGTCGATGGCCTCGCTGCGCTCGCCGGCGGCCAGCATCAGCACCACCTCCGACAGGAACGCCGGGTCCTGCTGGGAGAAGGCCAGCAGGAGCAGCAGCACCAGCTCGCGCACCTGCGGCTCGACCTCGCCCACCATGCCCAGGTCCAGGAAGTAGATCTTGTCGTTCCACCACTTCATGTTCCCCGGATGGGGGTCGGCGTGGAAGAAGCCTTCCGTCATCACCTGGCGGTAATAGGCCTCCAGGAGCTGCCGCGCCGTCTCCTGCCGCGCGGGGCCCGGCGGCGCCTCGCGCACAGGCACCCCCTGGACCTCCTGCATCACCAGCAGACGCGCGGTGGAGTACTGCTCGTAGACCTCCGGCACGGCCAGGCGCGAGAAGGGCGCCAGCACGTCCTTCATGCGCCGGATATTGGCCGCCTCGCGCCGGAAGTCCAGCTCACGCCGGAGCGAGGACGAGAGGTGCTCGATCATTGCCGGCACGTCGAAGACCTGCCGGAATGCAGGGCGGGCCGCCGCCCTCTGGGCGAACATCTCCAGCAGCGCCAGGTCCTGCAGGATGTCCTGCTCCGCCCCTGGGCGCTGCACCTTCACCACCACCCGCTCGCCGGGCTCCAGCGTCGCGCGGTGGACCTGCGCGATGGTGCCGGCAGCCAGGGGCTGCGGATCGATGCTGCCGAACACGTCCTCCCACGGCACCCCAAGCTCGCGCTCCATCGCCGCCACGACCTCGGCCTCGGTCAGGGGCGTCACCCGCTCCTGTAGCGACGAAAGCTCCTCGATTACGGCCGGCGGCAGCAGGTCGGGGCGCGTGGACAGGATCTGGCCCAGCTTCGCGAAGGTGGGCCCCAGCTCGTCGAGCGCGGACCGGAAGCGGCGCGCCGCGGCCTGTGTCCCGCCGTCGCGTTCCGTCCCGGGCCGACGGAGCAGCTCCTGCGCGCCGGCCCTGGCCAGGACGCGGCCGATCCGCCACGCGCGCCGGAGCAGCTTCCCCTCCACGTCGGACGCGTCACCAGCCGAGGCAGGGCGCAGCCGGGCGGCGCCTTCACGGCCATCCTGCTGCACCGTATTGACGATCACCACGGTGCAGGTAGCGTTGTGAGAGATGCGGTTAGGCACGTTGCCGAGCAAGAACTGCTTGCGCCCGCGCATGCCCACGTTCCCGACCACGACTACGTCCGCCCGTTCCGCCTCAATCGCGCCCAGGATCGCCTGCGCCGGATCAGCGCCCGTCACCACCCACGCTCGCCCGCGCGACCCAGCCAGCTCCTGGGCAAACTGCCTTAGGTGCTCCTGGGCCGGCGCCAGTCCGCCCGCCAGCGTCTCCGCGCCGTCCCCCTGCGCGGCCGGCTCGGGCATGACCTGCAGCAGCAGCAGCTCCGCCCCGCTGGCCGCGGCCAGGTGCGCCGCCCAGCGCGCGGCGAGGTCGGCCGTCTGCGACCGATCCGTGGCGGCCAGGACCCGCGTCACCGAGATACCCGCCGGAGCCGCTGCTGCCATGGAACCACCTCTCCCTTCTGGGCCCGGCAGTGTAGCAGAACCCCGAGGCGGGCCGGCTGCGCTACTCAACGAAAGCTGCGGCGCTCCACGAGCCTGGCGTGTTCACGGCCAGCGAGAAGTTCCTTCTCCCTTTGGGAGAGGGCGAGGGTGAGGGCTCCACTCGGGAAGATGCCGGCTAAGCAGGTGCTGGTACGTTCGTGCGGGACCGGACGGCCGGGCATCGATGGACAGGGCGGCGCGAACATACCAGCGGATACTTAGCCCGCGGGACGGCTCACGCCGGGGCACCGGTCGTTGCATCCCCTTCGAGCAGTTCGTCCACGCGCAGAAGCGCGTAGCCGCGCGCCTGCAGGTGATCCAACAGCTCTGCCAGCCGGCTGGACGACTTGTCTGGCCGGCCCGGCCCTGCGCCAGCGTGCATCAGCAGGAGGAAGCCGTTCAGGCCGTACGGGTCCTCCGCCTCGCGCCGGTAGATGCTCTCGAAGATCTCGCTCGTGCTACGGTAGCGAGGGTGGTCAGCCGGCGTCCAGTCGGCCACGGAGAGCGTGCCCGGCGTGTAGTTGATGAGCGTGAGCCCCAGGGCCTGGCTCCAGGCCACGACCTCCTCGTTGTAGTGCTCGTACGGCGGGATGTAGTAGCGCACCTGCTGCCGCGGCATGCCGTAGCCCTCGATCTCGCGCAGGTTGGCCAGCAGGTCCGCGTCAAACTGGGCGCGCGTCACCAGGGTGGGCCGCTCCGGCGACCACTCACAATAGAGCAGGTGCTTATCCGAGTGCGGCCCCAGGTAGTGGCCCTCATGCACCAGGCGCTCGACGACGGTATGGAACTCGGGGTTCCGGAGAAAGTCGCCGGTGAAGAAGAACGAGGCCTTAGCGCGGCGCCGCGCCAGGTCGTCGAGGATCTGGGGCAGGCACTCGCCGAACTCGTGCCCCGTGTAGCACAGGGCGAGAGCGCGGCGGTCCAGCGGGCCGCGGATGATCCCGCCGCGCAGGCGCTCCACGCGGCCGGCGGCAGCCTCGTTTCCCTCTCGGCTCACGCGGCGGAGGGTACCACTCCCGGCCAGGGCGCTTCCTCTCCCTATGGCCTCCGTCCCCCTCCGTGTCAGAGAAGACGCAGCGGGGAAAAGCCCCACGACCGTGGCCGTCGTTCCCCCGCTCCGTGTCGGAGCGGGGGCGGCGGGGCCAAGCCGCACGGCAGGGCGGAGTAGGGCAGGGGTGCGGCGCGGCGCCGGCCGAAGGGGGTGAGCTCTCTCCTCCCTCCCGGCGCGGCCCCGGCCGAAGGGGGTGAGGGCTGCCCTCCCCCGCCCCGGCCCAGCCCGCGGAATGGCTTGCTCGCGCCCCCTCGATTGGGCTGAGGGCCAGCCGGCGGCTATCCTATCCACAAGGGCAGTGCGTCCCCTTGTGGCGCCCGCGCCTGGGCGCCTGGAAGCATTGGAGGTGCCGCATGCTGGTTGCACGGGAGTTGCGCGAGGGCCAGACGCTCCGGATCGGCGGCGACCTGTACCGGATCATTGCGGTCAAAGTGCACTCTGCCACCGCCCAGATGGGGGGCGTGGTGCACGCCACCGCCCGCAACTTGCGTACCGGCCACGTCTCCGACCTGCGCTGGCCGGTCGATCAGCGTCTGGAGGACGTGCCGCTGGAGCGCGCTGAGCTTCAGTTTCTCTACGCCGATCGGGACGAGGTGGTCCTGATGCACCCCGAGTCCTACGAGCAGTACACGCTGCCCCGCGACGCGCTGGGACGCTATCTCCCCTTCTTGAAGGAAGGGGCGCTCGTGCGGGCCTGGCTCCATGAAGGGCAGCCGGTGGACCTCGATCTCCCGCGGAGCGTACCGCTGGTGGTCGCCTCCTGCGGCGCCGGTATCCGCGCGTCGGGCGAGAACACGATGAAGGAAGCCACGCTCGAGAACGGGATGACCGTCCTTGTGCCGCAGTTCATCCAGCCGGGCGACACCGTGCTCGTCGACGTGGAGACTGGCGAGTACCTCGAGCGCGTGCGCCGCAAGTAACGCCCACCTCGTCTCCGCCTCAGGAGCCCTGCGGCGCCAGGTCCATGACCAGGACCGTGTAGCGACGGGTGATGCGGAAGCCGGCGCGCTCGTAGTAGGGCTGGGCGCGCCCCGTCTCGCCGAACCAGGCGAACTTGTAGCCCTTCTCGCGCATACGGTCCAGCAGCCGGTAGAGCATGACCGAGCCGATGCCCCGATTGCGGTAGGCGGCGGCCACGCCGAATGGCCCCACGTGGTCGGTGTCCAGGTGCTGGCAATAGCCGACCACGCGGTGGCCGCCGGCAGCGGGGCTGGTGTCGACGGCAATCACCATCTCATCCAGGTCATGCCCCGCGTCCAGCTTGCGCAGGAAGAACTCGATCCACGACGGAAACTCGGCGCGGAAGTACTCGGCCAGGGCGTAGGTGTCACGGGGCTCGAAGTAGCGCACCTCGATCGCCTCCTGCCGCAGCGCCGCCTCGCGGGCGCGCACCGCCGCCGGCCACTCCAGGTCGTACAGCTCGCGGCCCATCGCCACCGCGTGGTACGCCTCACGGAAGCCGCGCCGCGCCAGGAAGGCGATGCCCTCGGCGTAGGCATCGCTGTCGGCGCCCGCGGCGTAGTACTCGTGCGCTGCCACGCTGACGCGCGTGCAGCCCTGGCCACGCAGGAAGGCCAGCGCCCCTTCCAGCAGCGCCGTGCCGATGCCGCGGCGACGCGCCTCCGGCAGTACGCCCAGACCCACGATCCGGCCGCTGCCGGCCCGGCCGGCGTGCAGGCCGGCAACGCGGGGCGCCAGCGCCAGGGCGAAGCCGAGAATACCGTCGGTGCCCGCCGTGCCGCCGGCGCTGCCCGGGACGCCGCGCCCCTCAGCCAGCAGGCAGCCCTCCGGCTGGAAGTTGGGGCTGAGCAGGGTCTGCCGCCGGAAGAGGGCGACGGAGATCGGGTCGCGGATGAGCGTGCGGTTCCAGACGGCCACCACCCGCTCGTCGTCGCCGTCGCGGAAGGGGCGCAGCCGCCAGCTTGTGGCCACGTCCCCGAGTCTACCCTGCCTCAAGCTCTTGAAGCTTCTGGGCCACCGCGCGGAAGTCTTCGAACAGCACCTGCTCCCAGCGCCGGCGGCTCTCGGCCGGCTGGATGAGCACGAAGGCCGGGTGGATCGTGGCCAGCACGTGGGGCGCGTAGGCCGAAGCGAGCCACTGGCCCCGCTGCTGGGTCAGCTTGAAGTCCTTGCCGAGCACCCACCGCGCGGCGGGCGCGCCCAGGCAGACGATGATCGGCGGGCGGATGATCTCGATCTCCCGCTCCAGCCAGGGCCGGCAGGCGTTGATCTCGCTCTGCTTCGGCGCGCGGTTCTTGCCGGTCTTGCCGTCCGGCACCCAGGGGCGGAACTTCTCCACGTTGGTGACGTACACCTGCTCGCGCCGCAGGCCGGCCTGCGCCAGCGCCTGGTTGAGCAGGCGCCCGGCTGGCCCCACGAAGGGGATGCCCTCCTGATCTTCGTAGTAGCCCGGCGCCTCACCGATGAGCATCACCCTGGCTGTGGCCGGGCCGGAGCCGAAGACCAGCCGCGTGGCCGTCTCTGCCAGCGGGCAGCCTCGCCAGCCGGCCGCCTGGCGACGCACCTCGTCCAGGGCCCGCTCCTTCTCGTCTGCTCCGGTCATCGTTGTGCTCGGTGGGGTAGCGTCCGGCCGCGCCGCGTCACCAGCGCTCCCGGCTGGTTGAGCCCTCACCTTCTCCCAGACGGGGAGGGCATTGCTCATGGGCCGTTGAGGATGGCCCCCGACCGCGCGCCGGCCACGGCACGGATTGTGCTTTGGTAGTGCAGCGCAGGTAATGCGCCCGCGGAGGAGCCATGTCAGACGCCGGGGTGGGTGACGTTCGTTTCCTTGTGCTGGTCGGCTGCGCGTTTCTCATGGGGGTGGTGAGCGCCCTCGCCTCCGGCATGCTCTCCCCGTAGGCGCTGCAGGCCCTATGGTCCGCCGTCCAGTGCCATCCGGTGCACCTGGGGCACCTGGGGCTGGCCGCGAGATGGTGTGCGGCCTCAGCCCTGCCGTGCCGCCTCGGCCAGGATCTGGTCGATCGCCGCCTTGGCGGCTCGCATGGCGTCGGGGACTGGCTTCTCCCCGTTGAGCGCCGGCGCGTATTCGCGGTCGAAGGCCGCGCGCACGTCGTTCCAGCGCCGCGTGACGGCGAAGGAGCGGGCCTGGCGGAGCACGTCGCGCCAGGTCTTGCCGTAGTTGGGCGGCATGCCGGCACCGGAAAAGACGTCGGACTCGGTGACCTTGATGAGGGCGGGGATGACCAGCCCTCTGGCCGCGTAGAGTTTCGAGGCGTCCTCGCCTGCCAGCCATTTGACGAGCTGCCAGCCGGCGGCCGGCTGCTTGCTGGCCCGCGTCACCCCATGGCCGGACGAGGCCTGGGCATAGGCCTTGACCTTGTTCTTCGACACGGCCACCACGTCCCACTGGAAGGGATTGGCCTTCTGGAGATCGAGCGCCAGCGACTGGTTAGTGGTGTAGGTGCCCATCCGCCCGGCGATGAAGAACTGGGTGAGGGTCTGGCCCTGGTAGTCGCTCGGCAGGGGCGAGACGCGGTGCTTCAGGCGCATGTCGACGATGAACTGCGCCGCCTCGATGGCCGCCGGCGAGTCGAGCAGCGACTGGGTGCGGCGCTCGTTCATGATCTCGCCCCCGTTCTGCCAGATCATCTGGAAGACGTTGAAGTTGCTGCTCGAGGCGAAGGTGCCAAAGATCTTGCCGGCAGGGCCGTCCCTGGTCAGGCGCTTCGCCGCGTCCAGCCAGTCGTTCCAGGTGGACTCGGCCGTCAGCTCCCTGACCCCGTTCTCGGCGAAGTGCTGCTTGTTGTAGAACATGACCAGGCTGGACGTCTCCCGCGGCAGGGCCAGCAGCTGCCCCTGCCACCGAAAGTCGTCCACCGGCCCCTTGTAGTAGGCGCCGAGGTCAAACCCACGCTCCTTAGTGTAGGGGGTTAGGTCCACCAGCACGTTCTGGGCCGCCCAGTCGAGCGTGGAGTAGGAGTGCACCCAGAACGTGTCGGGCGGGGTGCCGGCTGCCAGCAGCGACGTCATCTTCTCGGCGATCAGGTCGGCGCCACCGGTCCCGGCCCAGTTGATGTCGACCCTGATCGTTGGGTTCCGGTCGGTAAAGTCCTTGATCAGCGTCCGGTAGATCTCCTCCTCACCGGCCGAGCCCCGGCCGAGGTATTGGATCGTGACCGGCCCTGCTCCCGGCTGGGCGCCGCCGCCCGTGGACGCAGGGGCGCCACAGGCGGCCAGAGCCGCGGCCGTCGTGGCCGAAAACAGCGCGGCGCCTCCCAGGGCCATCCGGCGTCGTGTCGCTACGCGGCTCATTGGGCTTGCCTCCGTCGCCGGCGATTCCGGCGGCGATGTCCGGCGCTCCTGGTGGCCGCCGGTTTCGCTGGCGCTGCGCTGGGTGTAGGATTTAGGGTCAATGGTCAATATAGCAGGCGCCGTGCCCAGGGAGTCATCGCTGGCCTGCGTCTTGCTGGCACCGGCGCACGTGCTGTACGAAGCGTAACCAAGGGAGGCCGCCAGGGAGTAATGTCGTCATCTGCGGTCGTGCCGTTTCCCGCGCCCGCGGCGCGGGCAGCGCCGGTCATCGTCGTTGAGGCGGACGATGGGACGCGCACCCTGATCAGTGAGGTCCTGGCTGGTGGAGGGCTGGAGGTGTTGCCGACATCCAACGGGATCGAGGCCCTGGCGGCCATCCGGCTCCTGGATCGGCGCCCGCCAGCGGCCATCGTCGTCGATGCGTCTCTTCCGGTCATGGACGCGCGCGCCTTCCTGCGCGCCTACCGGCGCGAGCCCGGGCCCCACGCCCCCGTCGTCGTCTTAGCCGATGACCCGGCGCACTGCCTCCCCGAGCCGGCCGGCGACGTGGTGGTGCTGCCCAAGCCGTTCGATCCCGAGGAGCTGCTGGCGGTGGTGCAGCGCCTGATGAAAAAGCAGCCGGCCGCGGGGTGCTAACGCCTGCCCCACAGCCGCACTCCATTCCGGGCGGCTGCTCTCCGCCGGCCTGATCCGCCGACGGGGTCCTCACCCACCCCCACGGGGAGAGCGAGCCGGATCGAGCCGGACAATTCGACCAGCCGCCGGCTCCGCCTCTCCGGCCGCGAGAGGGAACAGACCATCGGCCGTGAGGAACCGGTCATGCCCCTCAGGGGCGCTGGCGGTGCCTGCAAAGGTAGCCATCTACAGAGGGCCACAGGCTCGCCGGCCGGCGCTCAGGCGGCGCGGAAGATCGGCTCCGTCTGAGCGGCCAGGGCGCGCAGGCGCTGCTCCTCCGCCGGCGTGAGGGGCTGCGGGTCCTGAGCGACGCGCAGGGCCAGCTCCCAGAGTTCGGCGTGGCCGGGCGGAATGGCGGCCGTGACTGGCAGGGATAGCGTAAAGCGCAGCGCCAGCGCGGCGAGCGACTCATCGTCAATCGGCTCATACCAGGCCTTGGACCAGCGCCGTTGCTCGCGGGTCGTGCCTTCCGGCCACCTGGTTCTGGCCATCCCCTTGAGCGCCAGCAGCCCTGCCCCCGCCTGCTGCGCGGCCGCGATCACCTGCGGGCCGAAGTTGCCCGCCCAGAATGTGGCGAAGTTGAACGGGAACAGGACCGAATCAAACGGGAACCGGCGCAGCAGCTCCACTGCCGCCTCGACGGAGTGCGCGCTGAAGCCGATGAACCGCACCTTGCCCTGCTCTCGCGCCTTAAGGAAGGTCTCCAGCGCGCCGCCGGGGCCGAGCACCGTCTCTACGTCCTCCAGCCTGGTCATGGCATGGAGCTGATAGAGGTCGAAGTAGTCGGTGCGTAGCCGGCGTAGCGATTGCTCCAGCTCCTCCTGCGCGCCGGCGGCGTCCCGGCGCTGGGTCTTGCAGGCCAGAAAGACGCGGTGGCGGTAGGGCTCCAGCGCCGGCCCAAGGCGCTCCTCCGCCTCGCCGTTGCCGTAGCTAGGCGCCACGTCGAAGTACGTCACGCCGCGGTCGATGGCCGAGGCGACCAGCCGGTTGGCCTCTGCCTGCGAGACGCCGACGACGACGATGCCGCCAAACCCGATGACGGAGAGCTGCCGGCCGGTGCGGCCGAGCACGCGATACTGCATCTCACACCTCTCTTGCTTCGCTGGTTCCGGCAAGGGCCGCGCCGGCCGGCCGGTGCGCCCAGCATGCTGCTTGAGATAATACGTCCGGAGGCAAGCACGGTGGTAGACGGAACGGGACGTGCTCCGGCCTCAGGCCCCCGCGGGCACGTCCTACGTAGATGCCGTATCTGCGAAGCCGGCGAAGCGCCAGGGCGAAACAACCTATTCGGCGGCCACGAGCCGGCGAAGGGGCGCACCACACGGCGGCGCCAGGTCCTGGCGGCCGCAGGGGGGGCGAGCGCCGTGGTTGTGGCCGCCTGCGCCACTGGTGGCGGGCAGCCGGCGCCGGCGGCCGGCGGGCCGAAGGTGGTGCGGGTGCTGACCCGCACGGACTACGATGGCCCGGCCTGGAGCGTCTTCAACGAGTCATCGCCAGACGTACAGGTGCAGACGGAGCCGGGGCCGGACACCACGCGCGAGTACGGCGCCAAGCTGCTCGCCCTGGCGGCGGCGGGCTCGGCGCCGGACATCATGTACACCCATCCCAACTTCTTCTCCAGCCTGGCCTCGATCAAGGCGCTGGCGGACATCGAACGGTTTGCTGCCAGGTCCCGCTTCGATCTGAAAGGGATCCAGCAGGAGCTCCTGGACTCCAATCGCTGGGACGGGGTGCTCTACTCCCTCCCCTACAGCGGGGTGGCGAACATCATCGTGTTCAACGCGGGGCAGTTCCAGAAGCGCGGCGTCGCCACGCCCCCGGAGCAGGCCCGCGCGGGCCGGTGGACGTGGGAGTCGTTCCGCGAGAGCCTGATCCGGCTCACCGTGCGGGCGCCGGGCCAGCCCCCTGAGGTGGGCATGCCGGAGCATTTCCGCGGCCTGCAATACATCTCGCAGTGGATCTTCGGCGCCGGCGGCCAGGTCTGGTCAAAGGACCTCAAGCGCTGCCTGCTGGACTCCAGGGAGGCCATGGGCGCGCTCGACTTCCTGGCGCAGCTCCACCACAAGGACCGCGTCAGCATCCAGCCGGACGAAGCGGCCGAGTTCGGCGGGAACATCCAGGAAGGATTCCCCACCGGCCGCGTGGCGCTGCGCTTCCGCGCCACGACGGAGCTCCACTTCTACCGCCAGATGGCCCAGGAAGGGGCGCGCCTGGGCGTGGCGCCGGTGCCGCGGGGCCCGGCCGGCACGACGCCGCGGGGGGCGGCGAATAGCTGGGGGATCTGGAGCCAGAGCCAGGCCCCGGACGCCGCCTGGAAGGCGATTACCGCCTGGCATGCCGACCCGGTGCTCAAGTTCGTGTATTCCAACCGGAACTGCTTCCCCGTCCGCCAGTCCCAGTTCGACCATCCGGCCTTCAAGGCGGCGCTCCTGCCGTGGGAGGACCTGGAGGTGGAGCGTGCGGCCCTGCGGGACGTGCGCATTATGGCGACCCCGGCGCGCTTTACCGAGATCGACGAGATCTGGTCCAGGCTCTGGGTGCAGGCGCGTGACGGCAAGAAGGCCATCAAGGACCTCATCGCGGAGTTCTTGCCGCAGGCGAACGCCCTGCTTACCTGAGACCCGCCCGATGCTCGCCTGAGCCCTGAGCCCCGCGCAAGGAACCCTCGCCCGACCGGAGCGGCAGATCGCCTCGGATGGCCATGCTCGCCCCAGCCGTGCGCCCTGGGGCACGGCCCCGAGCGCGGCGCCGGCCAGACCAGCGTGGAACGAGACCGGCCGGAAGACGAGGCGGTCGCTCCCCTCGTCTTCCGGCCGGTCCATCTGCGCCTCCGTGCGCCCGGGCGTCAGGACGCCGGAGGCTTACAGGTCGATAGACCCTGCGACACCAGCTAGAACCCGATGGAGATGGCCTTCACCTCGAGGAACTCGTTGATCCCTTCGGAGCCGTTCTCGCGCCCCAGGCCGGACTCCTTGTAGCCGCCGAACGGGATATGCGGGCCGGTGGGCAGCGGGTCGTTCACGCCCACGATGCCGTACTCCAGCCCCTCGGCCACCTTGAAGATACGCCCGATGTCGCGGGCAAAGAAGTAGGCGGCCAGGCCGTACGGCGTGTCGTTGGCCATCCGGATGGCCTCTTCGTCGGTATCAAACTCCATGATCGGCAGCACGGGACCGAAGGTCTCCTCATGCATCACCAGCATGTCCGGCCGGGCGTTGCCGATGACCGTGGGCTCGTAGAACCAGCCGTGCAGCCGGCCGTCGCCCTTCCCATCGGAGTCCGGCGTGCAGTAGGGCCGGCCACCGGCCAGAATGGTGCCCCCCTTGGCCACCGCGTCCTTGACGTGCTCCTCCACCTTCCGGAAGCCGCGCTCGTCGATCAGCGGGCCCACCTGCGTCTCCGGGTCAAGGCCGTTGCCCACCTTCAACTGGCGGGTCAGCTCCGCGACCTTCTGAGCGAAGGGCGCCGCGATCGAGCGCTGGACGTAGACGCGGTTGGTGCAGATGCAGGTCTGCCCCGCGTTGCGGAACCGGCTGGTGACCACCGCAGCCGCCGCCTTGTCCAGGTCCGCGTCGTCGAAGACGATGAACGGGGCGTGGCCGCCCAGCTCCAGCGAGACGCGCTTGACTGTGCCGGCGCACTTGGCCAGGAGCTGCTTACCGACCTCGGTCGAGCCGGTGAAGGTCAGCTTGCGCACCAGCGGATTGGTGGCCATCTCGTCGCCCATCTCCGCGGAGTTGGTCCCCGTGACGAGATTGACGACGCCCTTCGGGAAGCCCACCTCTTCGAAGATCTTGAAGATGGCCACCGCCACCAGGGGCGTGGCGCGGGCCGGGCGCAGGATGGCGGTGCAGCCAGCGGCCAGCGCCGGGCCGAGCTTGCGGGTGACCATGCTGGTGGGGAAGTTCC
Source organism: Chloroflexota bacterium (assembly GCA_034437795.1). GTDB lineage: Bacteria > Chloroflexota > UBA11872 > UBA12225 > UBA12225 > DAOTTI01. The sequence goes on from DAOTTI010000046.1 coordinate 18,013, forward strand.
AGGGGGTAATGGCCGCCACCACTCCTACCGGCTGCTTGATGGTCAGCACCCGCCGGTCCGGCGCGGCAGACGGCACGACCTCGCCGTAGACGCGGCGCGCCTCTTCGGCGTTCCACTGGAGGAAGGCCGCCGCTACCTGGGTCTCCACCCGGCTTTCCGCCAGCGGCTTCCCGTTCTCCATCGTCAGCAGGCGCGAAAGCTCCTCCAGGCGCTCGTTCATCAGGGCTGCGGCCCTGGAGAGGAGCTGCGCCCGCTCCACGGCCGGGCGCGTGCTCCAGGCGGGAAAGGCCGCGTGCGCCGCCTCGATGGCCTCGCGCACCTCCTCGCGCCCGCCGTCGGCGCAGCGCGCCAGCAGCTCGCCCGTGGCGGGGTTCCGGACCTCAAAGGTCCGCCCGCTCTTGGCCGGGCGCCACTCGCCGTTGATGAACAGCCCGTGCTCAACGACCGTTCCCGCTCCAGGGGCGGCCGGCCGCGTTAAGGTTGTCGCCATAATCCATCCTCCCTGCACGCGTCAAAGGTGACGCGGGTGTACCACGTAACCGTCGCTTCGTCCGGTTGATCTATCTGCCACGGGGAAGTCTATCACCCGGCGGGCGCCACTGTCGGGCCGGCGCCGCCTGCGCCTGGCCGGCGCAACGCCTCCGGCAGCCTGCGCTCCTGGCCGCGGGGCGGGTTCCTGCCGCGCCAGCCCGGTCCAGGGCGCCGGCGCTTCGCCCATCCGGCCATGTCGGGGCCCTTGCGATCCGTTGACCCGTTTCGCCCATGGAGAGCCTAACCGCCGGCCCGCCGGCGGGGGCTGCGCACAGCGGCGGCCCACCTCCTGGTCGTCCTCGCCCGGTCCCTGCCCTGCGGGGTATGCTCTCTCCGTCAGCTATGGCAGGTGGCCGGCGCCTGGCCGTCGTCGTCTCGCGCGACTTCGTCGATGCGGAGCAGATCCGTGACTTCGTGCGTGCCCTGCCGGCGGATACGGTGGTGATCACCGGCGGGTCCCGACGCACCGACCGGATCGCCGCCGACGAAGCGCAGGCCCGCGGCCTGGCTATCGTGACGGTCGCCGCCGATCGCGATCCCGCTCAGGGTTCCCCCGGCTTCCGATTGAACCGCGCCATCATCCGGCACGCCGACCGCGTGGTGGCGTTCTGGTCCGGCAAGCGCGACCACGTCTACCAGGCGATGAACCTGGCCCGCGAGCAGGGCGTACCGGTGGAGATCCGCCTGGCGCGCCCCTAACGACCACGGTCGAGACGACGCCGATCCACGCCAATTGCCCTCACTGCCACCAGCCCGGATCCTCCATGCGGGGGGCTTTACGGTCTTTGATGGCGGCCCGTCCCCCCATGGTGCCCCGGATCCTCCATGCGCGGGGCTTCACGGCTGGCAGCACTCAAGGAGGCCTTTCCCCAGACCCGGATCGTCCATGCGCGGGGCTTCACGTCGGCGGGGCTTCACGTCGACTGAGCGTTTCATCCGTTACGCGCGCCGCCGGCTTCTCTATACACGGGGTCTTCACGGCGAGCGCAGGCCCTGGCGCACCAGCGTGTCCCCGGGTTCTCCATGCGTGGGGGCCCTCACCCTCACCCAAAGGGACAGGGAACTGATCGCTGGCAGTGAAGAAGGAGCCCTGACCCTAGCCCTCTCCCATTGGGAGAGGGGACCGCCGGCAGCAAGAACCTCCTCCCCCGTTGGGATGTGGTCAGGGGGAACGCTTGCAACTCGGCCCCCGCTACTCGGCTCTCGCCACTCGCCACTCCCTCCCCTCGTCCGGGCGCGGCTCACCGCCACGGCAGGGCCGCCAGCGCCGGTGCGGCGCCGCCCATTGCCGCAGCCGGCACGGGCGGGAGCCCGCGCGCCATCTCCGGCCCCCGCTCGGGTGCGGCCATAGCCCGGCACCGTCACGAAGAGGTAGTAGACCAGCCGGTGCCGCGTCTGTGCCCCCACGGGCCGGAACTGGATGCCCAACCGCCACTGCCCGTCGGGGGCGGGCGTGTGGTGCACGACGTCGCCCTCGACCGCCAGCGGGCCATCCGGCAGGAGCAACGTGATCCCGACGGGGGAGGCCTCGCGCTGCGGCAGATAGTGGCTCAGGGGCAGCGGGCCGGGCAGGCGGACGCTCGCTCCCTGGCGCGTCAGATCTTCGGCGGTCGCTGCGGCCGACCAGCCCCCGCCGTCCGCCACCAGCGCGGGGATACGGATCGGCATCCGAAACTCGCGCCGGTGGTAGCGCCGGCGCAGGACGTCGTGGACGCCAAGCAGGAGCAGGGTGGCGTTCCAGATGGCCCAGAAGACGGTCACCACGACCACGTCACGGCTGCGGCCCGTGGACGCCAGCTCGCGTAGCACGCCGGCCATCCCCAGCGCGACGGCCAGGCCGACCACGGCCAGGGCTGCGAGGTGGGGGGCCAGCAGCCGGCGCTCCAGGGCACGCACGCCCTCGCTGGTCTCCTTGGGGGTCACGCGGAAGCGCAGGGGGCGCGGCCAGAAGAGCGCGGTGGAGGCCCACAGGAAGGTGAACATCTTCAGCAGGTTGTACTGCTCTACGGCCAGGTAGCGGAAGTGGCCGCGCCCCAGCGCCACGTTGGCCAGCTGGCCCAGGCAAAAGTACGGCAGCCAGTGGGCCAGGAAGTCCCATGCCTCCACCCGCAGGGGCAGCACGCCCGTGAGCAGGATCGCCACCGGCGCGAGCAGGTAGATCAGCTTCTGGTAGGCGTCGAAGTACGTCGCCATGGAGGCGAAGTAGTTCAGGCGCTGCGCCAGCGTCAGGCCGCGGATCCACAGCGGGTTCTCTCGCGAGCGCAGGAGCTGCATCGCCCCCTGCGCCCAGCGCAGGCGCTGCACGGCGAAGGCATGCAACGTCTGCGGGGCGATGCCGTAGGCGAGCACTTCGTTGTGGTAGACCGTCTTCCAGCCGCGGGCGTGCAGCCGGATGGAGGTGTGAATGTCCTCCGTGATCGTCTCCACGGCGACCCCGCCCACCGATTCCAGCGCCGCCCGCCGGATGACCGACGGGCTCCCGCACCAGAAGGCGGCGTTCCAGCGGTTCTTGGCCGGCTGGATCAGGCGATAGAACAGGGACTGCTCGTGCCACACCGCCGCGCCGGCGCCCGCGCCGCCGGACGAGGCCCCGGGGCGGTGCTGCACCGAATCCAGATTGAAGAACTCCTGCGGGAGCTGCACCAGCGCCACCCGCTCGTCGGCGAAGTAGCCCAGCGTGCGGTCGAGGAAGTTCGGCTGTGGCACCGTATCGGCGTCCAGGATGGCGATGAAGTCGCCCGACGTGCGGGGGAGGGCGGCGTTCAGGTTGCCGGCCTTGGCGTGCCGGTTATCCGGCCGCGTCAGGTATTGGCAGCCCAGGCGAGCCGCCAGCGCCGCCACCTCCGCGCGCCGCCCGTCGTCCAGCACGTAGGTCGTGTGCGGGTAGGTGATAGCCTGGCACCCCACGAGCGTCGCTTCCAGGATGCTCAGGGGCTCATTGTAGGTGGGCACGTAGACGTCGACGCGCAGGCCGGGGACGAGCCGGAAGGGAGCCCGGCGTGCGGGGTCCCAAGTCATGAAGCCGAACAGGAAGGCGTTGATCAGCCCCTGGGCCTCGGCGGCGAGCAGGACGATTGAGAACGCCAGCGCCTCGGGATTGAGTGTGGCGGTCAGGCGCCACCAGAAGTAATACAGGAGATAGGTGCCGGCGGCGACGGCAATGGTACGGGCGACGCCCGGCCGGTAGAGTACTGGAAGCGCCATCCTCGCTGCTGGGGCCCCGGCATCCGCCGAGCCCTTGCCGGCGTGGCCAGCGGTACGGGCGGCTGCCCGCGTCTCCGGCCAGGCGCAGCTCCGGCGTCGGCGCAGGACCAGCATACAGCGGCGCCGCGGCCGCAGCTATGAGGTTTTCCCTGGCGCTGCGCGGCGGAACCCTCACCCTCGCCCTTACCCGCAGGGAGAGGAGACGGGTCCCAGCCGGGCGCCGCGCGGCCCGAGCATGGACCGGCGGGAGGATCAGGTAGGGAGATCAGCGGGTGAGCGGTACGCCCAGCCTCTGGAAGGCGGCGTTGTAGAAGGGCAGGTACTCCCACAGGTGGTCGCCCCAGTACCAGCCGTCATGCTCGCCGGCATAGACGCGCCACTCGTGGGCCCAGCCACGCTCCAGCAGGGCCTGGTGCAGGGTCTCGGCGGCGCTGCGCCAGAAGTCATCCTGCCCCACGTCGATCCAGATCAACGGCGGATTGGCCACCTGGCTCTGGCGGACCAGGCTGATGGGGTCGCGGCGGGCGAAGCCGGCCTCGCCCCCGAAGTAGGCCGGCGCCGAGTCGGCCCCGCGCAGCGACGGGCTGTGGGCGCCGGCGACGCCGAAGACCTCCGGATAGTTGAGGGCCAGCTGCAGGGCGCCGTGCCCGCCCATGGAGAGGCCCCCGATGGCCCGCGCCTCGCGTCTGGGGAGGGTACGGTAGGTGGCGTCGACGTGCGCCACCAGGTCACGGGCCACGTAGTCCGCCCAGAGCGTGCCTCCATCCTGGTTCATCCAGTAGCCTAGCCCGCCCTGGGGCATGACGATGATCACGTCGGCGAGCTTACCGTCGGTGTAGAGCTGGTTGGCCACCTCTTCCACGCCGTAGCCTGACCATTCGTCGTAGCGGCCGCTCAGGCCGTGGAGCAGATAGATGACTGGAAAGCGCTGGCCGGTCTTCTCCGCCCCGTCATAGCTGGGCGGCAGGTAGATGCGGTAGGGCATGGTCCGCCCCAGCGCCGTGCTATAGAAGCTGCGGTCCAGCGAGACGCCGCCGGGCATGCGCCAGTGGGGCGCGTTCTGGGGCAGGGTGGCGATGATCCGGTCCGGCACGTAGATGAGGTCGTCGGCGCTCAGGCCGCGATCCGCCACCCACTTCCAGTCGGGGATCTTGCGCAGGCTCAGCCGGTCGACATGGTACACGTCGGGCGCCGCCCCCTTGAGCAGCAGGTCGTTGGCCAGCAGGGGCGGGATGGTCTGGAGCACGGGCGCTTCCAGGAGGCGAGCGCTGCCAGCGCCGTCCGGCGGCGTGCGGAGCCACTCACGGCGCCCGCCGGCCAGGCGGAAAAGCGCGCCACCGGGGTCGGAACGGACCAGCATCCCCTCGCGAAGCTCCGGCAGCGCGGGCCCTTCAGGGATGGCGGCCAGCGCGCCCGGGCCGGCCGGCCTGGCCGTTTCGGGCGCGTAACCCAGCAGGCGCAGGGTCTCTAGATCCGGCACGCGGCGCCGCTCTGCCCCGTGGAGAGCGTAGATGGCGCCAGCGTCGTCACGGAGCAAGAGCGGGCTGAGCGAGTCCGCCGGCTGCACGGTCAGGTCATACACCAGGAGCGTCTCATCCGCGCCCGCGCGGCGGGTGCTCACCGGCACGGTCACGTCGTCCTCGCCGGGCGCTAGCGTGCCGGTGCGGCTGCGCACCTCCAGGCGGTAGCGCCCGGGGCGGGGCGGGGCGAAGACCAGGTCCAGCACGGCGTATTGGCGCATGCGCCCGCCGAACAGGGCCGGCACGCCGCCGTGCACGTACGCCGCCAGCCCTGAGACGGACACGCCATCGACGGTAATCGAGGTCTGGTTGGGATTCAGCTCGCCGCTCTCGCTCGCGTCAGCCAGGAGATAGATAGGCAGGCCGCCCGGCACGGTGGCCTCCCACACGCGCCGAGACGACGGCGCCTCCGATCCATCCAGCCAGGGGGCCACGGGCAGCTGGTAGACGCCCCGGCCGGCGATCGTGCCCTGCTGGCGCGCGAAGTAGGTGAGGGCGTCCATCGCCAGGTCACGGCGAGCGCCGGCGTCGAACGGGGCCTCGTTGGGAGGCAGGAGCTGCAGGCCCCCCGCGGCGGCCGGCGCCGCGCCCGGCGGGCCGGCCAGGCCCTCGGCCCGCGCGCTGTGCGGAAAGGGAGCCAGCGCTGCGAGCAGAGCGCTGGCCAGGCCGGCCAGGAGGCCGAGGCGTAGCAGCCACCGGCCAGCGATTGTGACGCCGTTCACAATCATCGTGAATAAGCCTACCAGTCCTGATAGAGCGGGGCGCGGGCTAGGACATTCGGGTGCGTGCCGGCGCGCGGCGCGCTGCGCCACCATTCCCTCTTCTACAACCATACGCCCTGCGCGCTAAACGCCGGTTAACGGCAGGCAAGGGGGCGGTTAATGTCCGGTTAAGGCGCGGCGGTAGAAGGCGACGTAGTCGGGCAGGCGCCGGCGCCAGTAGGCTGGCTCGTGGTCGCCGGGGGCGGGCTGCCATTCGTGGGCCCACCCCCGCGCCAGGAGCGCCGCGTGCAGCTCGCGGGCACGGGGCGCCCAGCGATCGCCGTGTCCGACGTCCAGCCAGATGGCCGGCGGGGAGGCCAGCGTGCTCACCCGCACCAGTGAGATCGGATCACGCGCGGCGTAGGCCGCCGGGCCGGGGCCGGCGCTCAGGCCGGCAACGAGCCCGCCCAGGAACGCCGGCGCCTCCTCACGAACGCGGAGGGCGGGGCTGTGGGCGCCGGCGACGCCGAAGACCTCCGGATAGTTGAGGGCCAGTTGCAGGGCGCCGTGCCCGCCCATGGAGAGGCCCCCGATGGCCCGCGCCTCGCGTCGCGGGAGGGTGCGGTAGGTGGCGTCGACGTGCGCCACCAGATCACGGGCCACGTAGTCGCCCCAGCGTGGGCCCCCATCCGCGTGATTGACCCAGTAGCCAGCGCGGCCGGCGGGCATGACCACGATCCACGGCGACCAGCCGCCCGCCGCCAGGCGATCCAGCTCCTCGGCCAGCCCCAGGTCCGTCCACTGGCGCGCGCTGCCCCCCAAGCCGTGCAACAGGTAAAGCACGGGATAGCGCCTGGACGGGATCCGCTCGTCCGCGCCGGCCTGGTCATAGCCGGGCGGCAGGTAGATCCGGTAGGGCATGGTCCGGCCCAGCGCCTCGCTGTAGAACTCGCGGTCGGCAACCAGCCCAGCCCGCGCTTCGACTGCGGGCGGAGGCGCACTCTCTGGCGCCGGCGCCCCGCCGTTTCCGGCACGATCCCGCTCGGCCGGCGCCGCGTCCGCAGGGGGACGGTCCCACTCGACCGGTAGCTTGGCCGGGGCCGGCAGGCTCTCCGGTGCGACGCCGGCCTCGGCGGCCCCGCGCTCCAGAGAAAGGGGCGCGACGATCTGGATGGGAGGGGGCAGCTTGGGGGCCAGGACGTTCAAGAGATAGGTGCGCGGGCCGGCGTTGACCGTAGAGAGCCACGGGCTGCTGCGAAGGGCGCAGGCGCTGCAGGCCACGCTGATCGAGTGGCGGCCTGGCTCCGGCGCGGCCAGGACCAGCGCCACGGCGCCAAACTCCTGCACCCCGCCGGCGTCCGGCAGGTGAAGGCCCCGCACGAGGAACGCCTCAGGGGTCGGCACCGCGTTGCCGTCGATGACGACGGACACGCGGTCGGGGAGGACGCCCTGTCCGGCCGGCGTGACGGCGGCCAGGAGAAAGATCGGGTGGTTGCCGGGGACGTCGAGCTCCCACGCCCGTTGCCCCGCGGCGCCGGGTGGCCAGGGGAGCGGCACGGGCAGGACAAACACGCCCTCCTCCACGCGGGGCTCGTCATCGGCGTGCGGGAACAGGAGGACGGTCGTCGCCAGGAAGGCGCGGCGGGCGTCGCCAAAAGGGGGCGCACCGGGCGGATAGACCGGCGCCCCAAGCCACACCCTGCGGTCAGGCGGGGGCAGAGCTTCAACGGGGCTGCCGTCTGCTGCGGCGCGCCCTCCGCCGATCCAGGCGCCAGCGCCGATCCAGGCGGCCAGCACACACGCCATCCAGACGAAGTGCCACCGAGCCCCCAGCATCTGGCGTGAGCCCGGATTATCAAGGATGTGCCCACCATTGTGCAACCGCGATGGCGCAACCGGGGCTGTGATCCGGTTGCGGCCAGGTTGCCACGCCGGGCCGGTATCCTGTCACCGGTGCCGACCGTCGCGCTCAAGGTGCAGCCTGCACGGTGTCAAACAAAGCGGCTTGCGGGTTCCGGCGTGGCCGTGGGAGAGACGAGCCCCGGCGCAAGTCAGAGACGCGGGAGCAACATAGCTCCAGGGGACACCTCCCATCCGCGCGCGACGCCGGCCAGCCGAGGCTTATTCACGGCCAGAGAGCAGTTCCCTCTCCTTCTGGGAGTGCGGGGGCGGTGACGGCGCCGCTGAGGAATAAGACAGGCCAGCTATAGAGCCTGCACCATATAGGAGATGGATCACGAATGCTGGTATTCGATCTGCACCTCGACCTGGCGATGAACGCCCTGCTGTGGAACCGCGACCTCACGCTCCCGCTGGACGCGTGCCGCGGGGCGGAGTGCGGCCTGGAGGGCAAGGGGCGCGGTAAGAACACCGTCACCCTACCCGAGATGCGCCGCGGGCGCGTGGGCCTGTGCATCGCCACGGTGCTCGCCCGCGTCCACCGCGGTGCGGGGTTCGGCACCGGCTACCGAACGCATGAGATCGCCTACGCCGTGGCGCAGGGGATGCTGGCCTATTACCGCCAGTGCGAGCGGATGGGGATCTGCCGGCTGGTGCGCACGGGCGACGAGCTCAAGGCGACGGCGCAGGTGTGGGAGGCGATCCCTCCACCGGCGCCCGCCATGGGGAGCGCGCCCGCGCAGGCGGAAGGCGGCGGGGAGATGCTGGCCGCTGCTGCGCCGGCCGGCGGCGCGAGAGAGGGGCCACCCTTCGGCTTCGTGCTCGGGACCGAGGGGGCCGACTGCATCGTCTCGCCGTCCCAGCTCCCGCTGTGGTGGGAGGACGGCCTGCGCGTGGTGAGCCTGGTGCATTACGGCGTCTCTAAGTACGCGCACGGCACCGGCACCGATGGCCCCCTGACGCCGGACGGGCGAGACCTGCTCGCGGCCATGGACGAGATCGGCGCCATCCTGGACATCACCCATCAGTCGGACGCGTCTTTCTGGGAATCGCTGGAGCACTTTCGGGGGCCGGTCATCGCCTCCCACCAGAACTGCCGCGCCCTGGTGCCGGGCGGCCGGCAGATGAGTGACGACCAGCTACGGGCGCTGCTTGCGCGGGGCGCCCTCATTGGCCCCGCGCTGGATAACTGGATGCTCTATCCGCACTACGTGCGCGGCCACACGCCTAACGTGCTGGTGAGCCTGAACGATTACGTCAACCACATCGATCACATCTGCCAGCTGGCCGGGCATGCGCGCCAGGTCGCCATCGGCTCGGACCTGGATGGAGGGTATGGCTATGAGCAGACGCCGTGCGATCTCAACTCGATCGCCGATCTCCAGAAGGTGCCGGCGCTGCTCAAGGCCCGCGGCTACTCGGATGAGGACGTGGCCGGCATTATGGGCGGGAACGCGGTGCGGTTCTTTGCGCGGGCGCTGCCCTGACCACAGACAACGCTTCTTTGCCCGGGCGCTGCCCTGACCACAGACGAAGGACCAGAGACGAAGAACGAAGGTGACGGCTCACGCTCCCTGGACACCACCGGTAGTTGCGCTGGCGCGACCAGGAGTGGCAGGCTCAGTCGTTACGGACGATCCTGACCAAAGACGAAGGACGAAGGGCCATGAAGATTGCAGTGATCCCCGGTGATGGGACGGGGCCGGAGGTGGTGCGCGAGGGGTTGAAGGTGCTGGCGGAGGTGGCGAAAAAGGAAGGGTTCAGCTACGAGCTGGAGCTGCTGGATTATGGCGGCGAGCGCTACCTGCGTACCGGCCAGGTCATCTCCGACGACGAGGTGCAGGCGCTACGCCGCTTCGACGCCATCTACCTGGGCGCGATTGGGCACCCCGAGGTCCGACCAGGCATTCTGGAGAAGGGGTTGCTGCTCAAGCTGCGGTTCGACCTGGACCAGTACATCAACCTGCGCCCGGTCAAGCTCTTTCCGGGGGTGGAGTGCCCGCTCAAGGACAAGGGGCCGGAGCACATCGACTTCGTCGTGGTGCGGGAGAATACGGAGGACCTGTATAGCGGGGCCGGCGGCTTTTTGCGCAAGGGCACGCCACAGGAGATCGCGACGCAGGAGATGATCGCCACGCGGTTCGGCGTGGACCGCTGCCTGCGCTACGCCTTCCAGCTGGCGCGCCGGCGTAAGGCGCAGGGCAAGCCGGGGCAGCTCACCCTGGTTGGGAAGACCAACGTGCTGACCTATGTGAGCGACCTGTGGTTCCGCGCCTTCCACGAGATGGGCGAGCGCGAGTTCCCCGACGTGCGGCGCGACTACAACCACGTGGACGCCGTCTGCATGTGGTTCATCAAGAACCCCGAGTTCTACGACACCGTCGTGGTGCCCAACATGTTCGGCGACATCATCACCGACCTGGCGGCCATGATCCAGGGTGGGCTGGGCGTGGCTGCCGGCGGCAACATCAACCCCGACCCAGGCGGAGTGAGCATGTTCGAGCCGATGGGCGGGTCGGCACCCAAGTACACCGGCCAGAACGTGATCAACCCCATTGCCGCCATCTCGGCCATGAGCATGCTGCTCACCGTCACCGGTGAGCAGCGCGGCGACGAGCGTCTCGTCCGCGCGGGGCGCCGCGTCGAGCAGGCCATCATGGCCACCTGCCCTAGAATGAAGTCCCAGAATGCAGGGCAGATGGGCTACACCACCCAGGAGGTGGGGGACCTGGTGTGCGCCGCCCTCTGACGCGTCTGGCTTGCTCGGAGCCGCCAGTGCTGCGATGCTTAGGGGAGCCACTCAACCGGCGCAATCCGGCGCACGCCGACGAGCTTGTCTCATGTCTGAACTGGTGACGCTTGAGCTCTCCGAGAACGTGCTGCGGCGGGCCAAAGAAGCGGCGCAACGTACCGGACGTCCGCTTGAAGCCGTACTGACGGATTGGCTCGAGCGTGGCGCGGCCAGCACGGGCACTGGTGGTCTTGGCATCACACCCGCAGCTCACACCGCATTCCCCTGTTCGGCTCGTTTTCGCCTGGGCACAGAGCGAGGCCGTGCCGGTGGTGCTTGGCCAGGTCAACTTCTTCATGGAGTTCGATATCTGCTTCTACCGGTCGCGGGAGATGTTTGATGTCCGGCCCAGGCGGCACGCCGCGTGTGTCGTAAGGTGCAGGAATACGCGCCACAGCGGCCCTCTCCGTCAGGGCAGGGACAGACGGAGCCGCTGCGGGGGCACCGCCGGCATGTCGGACCTATCTTCCCTACCAGGTGCGACGGGCCGCCTGGGGGCGCTGAGCTGGCAGCCGGGTGGGATCAGGCGACGACCACGCGGGTGCCGATGCTCGCCCAGTCCCAGAACCACTTGGCGGTGGACAGGCGCATGTTGATGCAGCCGTAGGACATCGGCGTGCCGAAGTTGTTGTGCCACCAGGCGTAGTGGATGGCCTCGCCCCCGTTGTAGTACTGGGTGTAGAGCACGTTCTCCAGCCGGTAGTACTTGGGGTGGCCGCGCGGATACCCGATAGTGGTGGAGTCCATCGTCTCGTTGGCGACGCGCCGGAAGATGGCGAAGATGCCGCGCGAGCTCTCGCCCTTGTAGGCCGCGCCGCTGGAGATGAGGTCCGTAAAGACCGGTTTGGTGTGCTCGTAGGCCGTCACCCGCTGGCGGGCGATGCTGACGTGGATCCACTTCTCCCCGAACTCGGGGACAAAGCCCAGGCCGCCGGAGACGGCGGCGCCGAGTGCCCGCCGCTCCGCCTCGTCCGCGATCAGGGCCTGGACGATGGCGCTCCAGGGCGTGGCGTCGGCCGGCTGCGGCACGCGCGACGTGTCCACCCCCCGCAGGCCGGCAAGCTCGCTCCCGAGCAGTCCCAGCCTCAGGCCATTGAAGTCGTCCCACTCCAGGCGGGCGTGGGCAAAGTACTGGATGTACCCGCCGGGCACGGCCCGCTCCGGCGCGATGGGCGGGCCAATGATTGCCCGCCACCGCTCGTACGCCGGCAGGAATGCGCCCTGCACCACGTGGCCGGTCTCGGCGATGACCCGCCGGCCGGCGTCTCCACCCCCTTCTGAGGCCGGTAGCTCGCCCGCCGGTGGAGGCGGCTCCGCCGCGCCCACCTCCACGCCGAGCAGCCCCAGGCGCAAGCGCCCATCGGCGGTCAGCTCAAAGCGCGCCCGCTGGAAGTACTGGTTCAGCACGCCCCCATCCTCGAACGGCTCGCTGATGGGGTAGCCAAACCCGTCCAGGCCGTAGGTGCGCCAGAACCGCCAGAACGGGCCGGAGACGGTGTGCCCCGTCTCCTCGAAGTACACCTTCTCGGCGGCGTAGGCGGGGACCGGCTCGAGGTTGGCGGCAATCGTGATCGCCCGAGGCGCCCCAAGGGCGCGCCCCGGCAGCGCCAGCGCCGCGGCCGTAGCGGCGCCGGCCACCAGGAACGATCGCCGCCTGGCGGAACGTGTGAACGGAGCGAAGCTCGCTGGATCCGTGAGACGGTGGGAGGGCAGGAAAGCTGGCATGGCTGGCACTATCAGTTAACGATTGTAATGGCTTCCAGACGCTACTCATCGCAAGGATCATTCCAACCTGCCCCCAACACGGCCCACCCGCGACCCCACGTCAGCCAGCCCTGGCCTTCACACGGCGTCAGCCCATGTGAGCCGGACCCGGCCCCCACGCGACCCAGCCACCGCCGGATGTCGCGCGCCCATGGCCCTCAGCCCTCTCCACGTCTCCACGTCTCCACGTCTCCGCGTCCTCGTGTCGGGGCAGGGGTGCCGCGCGGCCCCGGCCGAAGGGGGCGAGGTCCGTCCTCTCCCACACCCGCGCTGTCGTTCACGGCACAGGGTTCAGGATGCGGCAGAGCGGCACCGGCTCACGGATGCCGCGCAGCGCCACCACGTCCGCCTCGAGCTGAAATCCAGCCGACGCCAGGCGCGCCGCCACGGCCGGGTCGAGCCGGATGTCGGCCGAGATCGTAATCTCGCCCCCGCGACAGGCGTGCTCCACCCGAGAGGCGATGTTTACGCTGGTGCCAAAGTAGTCCAGCCGGCCGTTGGCGTTCACCGCCACGGCCGGCCCCTGGTGGATGCCGACCTTCACCAGCGTGGTCGTGTCCACGACGCCGCCCGTATCGAGCGAGCGGATGCCGCGTTGGATGGCCAGCGCCGCATCCAGCGCCGCGGCGGCGGTCGGGAAGACGGCCATCACGGCGTCGCCGATGGTCTTGACCACCGCCCCGCGGTGCTCGTTGATGGCGCCGAACAGGATGCGAAAGTGGTCCTGGACGATGCGGAAGGCGCGCGCCTGCCCCGCGGCCTGGTACATCGCCGTGGACCCCGACAGGTCGGTAAACAGAAAGGCCAGGCGCTCGATGGCGACCTGGATACCGGGCGCGAGCACCTCGGACGAGAACAGGTCACGGAACTCCTGGAAGGTGCTCACCAGGGCGGCGGTGACCGCCGTGTCCGGCCAGTCTCGTCTGGCCAGGTCCACCGTGGCGGGCACGTCCAGGCGGTTCGTAAGGGAAAGGACGACCTCGCCGGCCTCCACCTCCAGCGTGTGGGGCTCCATCGCCTCGGCCGCGACGTCGATCGCACACCTCACCCCCGGCCCCGCTTCGGTACGGAGAGGGAGGGCGCTCTCGCGCAGGGGTTCACCTAAGGGACCGCGCGCCGGTGGCGCAGGATGGTCTGGCGCGTTGGGGCCTGGCCCGGCGCCAGTCGCGGTCCCTGTGGTCCCTTGGCGGGATCGCGCCCGCTCTACCGCTCCCCGTGTCGGAGCGGGGCCGGGGGTGGGGTCCATCGCGTCAATGGCCACCGTGCCGCGGCTCTGGCGCGAGCGCAGCCGGTAGTGCCCCGCCTCCAGCCGCACGCCGAGCTCGGCGGTGGCGCCGGGGCCCACCGTGAGGCGCGCCAGGACGTGGGGCGCGGTCATCGGCCCGCCGATGCAAAAGGTCCGGTCCTTCACCTGGCGCAGCGCCGGCGCGACGGTAAAGCGCACCTCCACGTTGCGGTCGAAGTTCGCGTCGTACGTGATGTCGCAGACGTCGCAGTGGGCCTCGGCGCGGAGCTCAGTGAGCGCAGCGAACTGGGCCTTGGCCAGGCGGCAGTTGGGGCAGAGCAGGTCCCAGCTCATCTGCAGCAGGCCGGCCGTGGTCGCCCGCAGGAATAGGATCAGGGTCTCCCGCCGGTCGGCGCCCCACCGGTCGGCGAGCTCGAAGGGGCGCATCCTGGCCACCGCCTGATCCGGCGCCTGCAGCAGGTGGCGCCGCAGGCGGGCGACCAGCGCTGCGGAGCCGGCCTGGCGCGCCAGCTCCTGCCAGGCGCCGCGGACCTCATCGTCCTGCGCGACCGGTAGCGGCGCCGGCGCAGGGGCGCCCTGGCGTGGGCGGTGGCACCCATCAGGCGGGCGGTCCGCCTCCATCCCCGTTTCCCCTGGTGAGCGGTGGGCCGGCGGCGAGCGCCGCCCCAGCAGGAAGGCCGTGCACAGGGGGATGGGCACCAGGCGCATGAGGCCCCGCTGGGGGCGCAGTTGCGGAAAGGGATCGTCGATCTCCCCCAGCAGGTAGCGCTCGAAGAAGACGCACTGCCTGATCCCGCTGGCGACGCTGGCTGAGCCCAGGAGGTATTTGACCAGGGGGATCCACCAGACGTGCCGCGGCGTCATGCTCGCCCAGAAGAGCACGACGGTCGCATCCTCGCCGACGGGCTCCAGGCGCACGCCACCCTCGAACCGGCGCAACGGCCCCCAGTGATAGTCGCGCACCACCTCATAGAACCGCGCATACTCCCATTCGAAGGGGGCCTCGTCCCAACGCACCAGCGGGAGCGGGCCCAGGACGTATTCGGCGACCGCCTGCGTCCCGCCGCCCGCGCGGGGCCTGGTGGCGTAGCGCATCGGCGGCAGGCCAACGACGCGGTTCAGGCGCTCGGTGTCGGCCACGAACGGCCAGATCGCCTCCGGCCGCACGCGGAAGGTGCGGCGCGCCTCGAAGTACAGGGGTGGCGGGCTGCCCATGCGGGTGCTCCCCGATGATACGCGGCTGGCGTCGCCCCTGATCACCCGCCGGTAGAGGCGGCCGCCTGTCCCTGCGGGTGCTCACCGATGATACGGCGCCTGGACGGCCGACCATGTGCGATTTACGCTGCTGTCCCTGGCACCGGTGCCAAGAGCGTGCCCGTCCCGCAGGGAGGCGGCACGGGAGCCACCTACTGCACCGTGATCGTACCGGACATGCCGTTCAGCAGGTGTTGCCGGCAGAGGAACTGGTACGTGCCCGGCCGGGTGAAGGTGTGCAGGAAGGCCTGGCCGGGTGCGATGGCCCCGCTCTCGAAGCTCCCGTCAAAGGCGCTCACGGTGTGGATGTTGGCGCCGCGATTGATCCAGGCCACGGTAGTGCCCACCGGCACCGTCTGCGTCCCCGGCGTAAACCGGTTGTCAGTCGCCGTGGACTTCGCGCCCGCCGCTGCCACCCGTGCGTCATCGGCCGAGATGGCCGTACCGGTGGCGGCGCTCGCCGCCGGGGCCTGCCCCGCATGCTGCTGGTGCGCGCCGGCCGCGCCCTCGTACTGGATCGTCGTCATCATCCCGTTAGCCATGTGGTGCTCCACGTGGCAGTGGAACATCCAGACGCCCGGGTTCGTCGCCTGCAGCTCGATGTCCACGCGCTCCGACGGCCCGATGGTCACGGAGTCCTTCACAATCTGCGCCGCTGGCGGGACGAAGTTGCCGTCATAGGCGATGATCTTGAAACTGTGGCCGTGGGTGTGCATCACGTGCACCAGGCTGCCGGCATTGATGAGCCGGATGCGGATGCGCTCGCCCGCCCTGACTTGCACCGGCTCGATGGCCTCGTGCGCCTTGCCATTGAGCAGGAAGAGGTCGAAGTCGTGCTCCTTGCTGTGTGGCGCGCCGGGGCCGCTGATGGGCAGGCTTGCCTCTCCGGTCGCCACCTGCGGCGTCAGAGCCAGCGACCATTCCGACAGCACGTAGGTGTACTCGCGGTCATACTTCACGGCACCCGGTGGGGGCGTCTTGGGCTCCACGACGAACGAGCCGAACAGGCCAAGCGGGACCTGCACCTCCGGGTCCTGGTGGCTGTGGTACCAGCGCGTGCCGGGGTTGGTGGCCACGAACTCGTAGGTGAACGTGCCTCCTGGGGGCACCGCTTCCTGCGTCAGCCCGGGTACGCCGTCCATGCCGTTTGGCACGTCGATGCCGTGCCAGTGAATGGTCGTCGGTACCGGCAGCTGGTTCACCAGGGTGACCCGGACCAGGTCGCCCTCGGTGACGCGGATCTCAGGGCCAGGCATGGTGCCGTTGAAGGTCCAGGCCTTCACCGTCTGGCCGGGGAAGAGCTCCCAGCCTACTTCCTGCGCCGTCAGAGTGAACTCGCGGGTGGTGCCGGCAACGGCGGCCACGGCCGGCGCCGGCCGCGCTGCCCAGATCTGAGTACCCGCGGCCAGCGCGACGGCGGCCACGCCAGCGATGCCGAACGCAATGGCCAGCAGGCGCGCGCGCCCGCTCGGACGCCCTTCGGCGCCCCCGCGTTCGCGGAAAGAACCATCCATTATCACAATCCCTGCTCCTCAACTAAACAGAACAAATCAGGAAATTCTCCCGCGAAGATGCCGGCGGCCGCCCGCAAGCCAGATCGTCCGGTCTGCGGGCGGCCGCCGGCAGGGCGCGCCGGACGCAGCCTGACGCGCAGAGCGCCGGCCGCGACCACGCCGGTTGCAGCCGGCCTCGTCACGAGCCGGCGCCGGGCGTAGCCTGATGCGCGTACTGCCGCTGGCGAGTACCTGACCATCCTGTTGCCGCGGGGCACCCTGACCTGGTGTTGCCCCGGCGGAACCAGCATGGCCAGGTGCTAGAACGCGGGACCGCTACGGCGTGACGATGATCCTCCCCTTCTGGAAGGGATGGATGAGGCAGAGGTAGTCGTAAGTGCCCGGCGGCGCGTCCACCCGCAGCACGAAGGTGCGTCCGGGGGTCAGATTAAGGAGGCCCGAGTTGACGTAGCCGGTCCCCGTGTAGGTATCGCCACCGGCCGGCGTCACGGCGCGGGCGTTGAAGAAGATCTGTGGCGGACCAGATGGCTGCGGCCGAGGCTCGATCAGGTCAGGGGGCGTGGCCCCGGAAGTAAACGTGACGGTGTGGTCCTCGAACGGATCGGCCAAGGTCCACACCACGATGTCCCCGCGGCGCACGGTGACGGTGTCCGGCAGGAAGTGCACCGCGCTGGCGCCAAAGCCGTTGCCCAGCCCGGCCAGCACCGTGGACACACCGGCCGCGCTGGCCCCGCGGCCGCTGGCCTGCGCATCCTGCTTGATCTTGCCCACCAGGGCGTTGAGCGTGACCTGGCCACGGGTCCTGGCCTGGGCTGGCGTCTCCGGCAGCGGCGCCCCCGCCTCGCGGACCTCAATCTGCCCCCGCATGCCGGGATGGATGGCGCAGACGTAGGCGAACTGGCCGGTCTTGGTGAAGGTCAGGCTGTAGCTGAACTGGTCCGGCGGGCCCTGCAGCGGCGCGCCGGAGCTGACCTGCTGCGTGCCATCGTAGGTGGCGCCCGGCCCCTGCGGCCCCATCGGGAAGAAGGCCGGCCCCACCATGAGCTCACCGGCATTCGTCCCCGGGACGGCGAGCGGCAGGTCTGGCTTCCCGCTATTGAACGTCACGGTGTGAACGCTGGCGAATTTCCAGGTCACTGTGTCGCCGGCGCGGATGATCAGGGGGTCTGGGCCAAAGGCCTGGGCCTCGAATGAGCCGGTCGGCCCCATCTCGGAGAGGCCGACCTGCACCTCCCACGTCTGGGGAGTGGTCTGGGCTGTGGCCACGCGCGCTGCCAGGACCGGCGCCAGTAGCGCGGCGACAAGGCCGGCGGCTGCCAGGAGAGAGACCATCCCAAGCCTGGAGGCGCCGTGGAAGGCTACCTTCGTTATGCCACCGAAACGCATAGTTCCTCCTTTGCGGATGACGCGGAAAGTAGTGGAGGGCTCGCTCGCCTCACGTCCGCTGTGGGCCGTGGCGAGCGGCGCCAGAGAAGAGACCTACGACCTCGTGGCGATGCACCTCCTTTCCGCCGTGGCCGGGGCCCTCAGCCGCGCCGGCCCGGCCCTACTGGGAGTTCCAGGCGCCGAGAGCCCCCCGCCGAGCAGTGCTCGAACGAGCAGCAGCAAGGCCAGCGCCTCTGATGCCGTTGGCGCCGGCGCCGTTTCTCAGGGCGCGATGAACTAGAGCAAGGGTTAGGCCAGGTGTGGCGGTCTTGCTGAGACCATTGACTATACCGGCCCGCGCGCCGTATGGTGGTAATGAACAGGGCAGGGCCGACCAGAGCCGTCCGCGCACGGCCAGCGGCCTACAGTGCGGGAGTTGCGGCGGTCCTGCCCATCAGGCCTGGCCTCCGGCGCAGGCGTGCGACCCGATGTACTTTAACAGGAGGTGCCGTTTCCAATGACCACGAGACGAGTATTCCTGCGCAGCACGGGCGGCGCGGCGCTCCCCCTGGCCCTGCTGGCCGCGTGCGCCCCCACCGCCGCGGGGCCGTCCGGCGGGACGGCGGGCGGGACGAAAAAGCCAGTGACGATCCAGTACTGGGTCAAGTGGGGTGGCACGAGTGAGGAGCCGGAGAACGCGGTCATCAGCAACTTCCAGCAGAAGTTCCCGCACATCACCGTGGTGGGGACCGAAGACAGCCAGATTGCCGGCACCGGCCGCGGCGACCGCGAGAAGTTCATTGCTGCCCTGGCGGCCGGCGCCCCGCCGGACGTGATCAAGATCGACCGCTTCATGATGGGCGGCCACGGCGCCAAGCGGACCACCACCCTGCTGGACGATCTGATCAAGCGGGACAAGGTGGACGTGAAGAAGTTCTTCCCGGCGACCGTGGAGGAGGTGCTCTACCCGCCGCAGCCGGGCGGGAAGATTACCGCCCTGCCGTGGAACACCGATGACCGCGCCCTCTTCTACAACAAGAAGCACTTCGTCGACGCCGGGCTGGACCCCAATAAGCCGCCCAGGACCTGGGAGGAGGCGGAGGAGATCGGCATCAAGCTGACCAAGCGCGAGGGTGGCCGGCTGATCCGCGCTGGCTTCGTCGCCTGGGGCGCCAACACCAACTGGTCGATCGGCTGGCACTGGTCGGCCGGCGGGCGCTGGCTCAAGGAAGGGCCCGACGGCAAGCCCAACCGCCGCGCCGCCTTCAACGACGACAAAGGCGTCAAAATGCTCACCTACGTCAAGAACAACATGGACCGCGTGCTCGGCGGGTTCGAGGCCTACGACGAGTGGCGCCGGCGCTGGGGCCCGCGGGAGCAGGGCGCCTGGTTCAACGACGGCATCTCGATGGGCGTGACCGGCGTCTGGGAGCTGGGGAACTTCCGGCGCTACGGGCCGCACGTCGACTACGGCGTGGCGCCGCCCCCGCGCCCGAAGGGGATGGAGGGCACGCCCATCACCTGGGCCGGCGGCTTCGCCCTGGCCATCCCCACGGGGATCAAGGGGGACCAGCTGGAGGCCGCCTGGGAGTTCGTCAAGTACTACTGCTACGGCAAGGAGGCGCAGGTGCTCTTCGGCTCACGCACCGGCCAGATGCCGGCGCTGATGGAGGCGGCCGAGGACAAGGCCTACAAAGAGAGTGACCCGCACATGCCGGTGTTCGTGGATATCATGAAGTACGCCAAGATCCGCGATGTGACGCCATCCGGTGACGAGGTCTGGTTCAACGACGCCGCCAACACCCGGCCCTACTCCCTGTTCAGCCTGGCCGACCGCGTGTACGAGGGCAAGGAGAGCGTCACCGACATCCTCAAGAAGGCGGAGGACTACATCAACCAGACCCTGCAAGAGGCCTGGGCCCGCGCCGGCGGCTAGCCCAGCTTCATGGCTGAATGCCCGTGGCGGTTGCCGTTCACTACCACCCTTGGCAGGGCGCACCGGCCGGTGCTGTAAGACCGGCCGGTGCGCCCTGCCGCGGTTCCCGCCTAGGATAACCGGCGCCGATGGCCAGACCGGCCAGGCCGATCGACCAGGTCCACGATCCTGAGGCCGGCCTGCGCCAGCAGGCCGCGAGTTGGCCCATGCGCGTGCCGGGGACCGGCCGACTGCGTCGCGCGGGCAGCTCGGGTTTTACCCGATCTCCCCATCAGGCCGGCCCCTGCTGGCGGCGGAGCGAGCAGGGTCACCCGGCCCGCAGGGTCCCGATCTACCTGACGATCCCGCAGCCAGGGCGTAACCCGCAGGCTCCTTCTCCCTTGCTTGGCTCCCTGAACATGGCGCATTGCACTGGGTTTGAGTGTTCGGAAGCGGGCCTCTCACGGGATGTGGGCAATAGCAAGAATGTGGGCGGATCAAAGGGCGTGGTACAGTTGACGAATGAGCCGCAGCGAGCGCTACACCATCGTTCTTGGCGAGCGGGGCCGGCTGGTGCTGCCGGCCCCGCTGCGGCGCCGCCTCCACCTCCAACCCGGCGACCGGCTGCTCGTGACGATGGATCCTGAGGGCGGCTTCCACGTCATCTCGGCGCGCGAGCAGGCGCGGCGCCTGTGCGGCCTCTACCGCGATCTCGCCCCAGGGCGCTCGCTCGCCGACGAGCTGATTGCCGAGCGGCGGGAGGAGGCGGGCGCGAGGACGCATCGTGATGGATGAGGCAGCCGGCTCCGTCCTGGATGCCTCGGCCCTGCTGGCGTACCTCCAGGGGGAGCCCGGCAGCGAGCTCGTCCAGGCCGCGCTCGCCGTCGGGGCCGTCATGAACGGCGTCAACTACGCTGAGGCGCTCTCGCGCCTGGGCGACGCTGGCGAGGAGCCGGAAACGGTCCACCGCCGTCTCCAGGAGCAGGGGCTGGTCGGCGGCCTGCTGACCGTGGTGCCGCTGAGCGAGGCCGATGCCGTCGCCATCGCTTGGTTGCGGGCGGCCACCCGAGCGCTCGGCCTGACCCTGGGCGACCGCGCCTGCCTGGCCACCGGCCTCCGCCTTGGCCGGCCGGTGATCACGGCGGACCGGAGCTGGGCCGCCGTCAACGTGGGCGTGACTGTCCGCCTGATGCGGCCGTAGGCGGCCCCAACGACGGGCGTACCGGAGCCCGCGCCGGTTTTCGGCTCCAACGGGTCCGGCCTGTTTGCCCGCGGGCGGCGGGGAGGGTGCGAGCTACGCCGAGAGGTACTGGCGCAGGCGCTCCCTCACCGCCGGCTCGCGCAGCTTGCGCAGGGCCGAAGCCTCGATCTGGCGCACCCGCTCGCGGGTCAGCCCCAGCTTCTCGCCGATCTTCTCCAGCGGGTAGACGTGGCCGTTGCCCAGCCCGAAGCGCATCTGCAGCACCAGCTTCTCGCGCTCCGTCAGCATGTTGGCCAGGGTGCGCTCCGCCTCCTGCTTCAGCAGGCGCTCGTGCGCCAGCTCTTCCGGCCCCAGCGCCGTCTTATCGGCCACCAGATCAGCGACGCTCGTCTCCTCGTCTTCGCCGATCGGCTGGTCGATTGACGACGGCAGGCGGGCCGCCAGGCGCGTCTCTTCCACGCGCTCCGGCGAGATGCCTAGCTCGCGGGCAATCTCTTCGTTGGTCGGCTCACGCCCCAGCTCCTGGGTTAGGCGCTGCTGCACGGTGTTCAGCTTGGACAGGGCCTCGCTGACGTGCACTGGCAGACGAATGGTGCGCCCCTTGTCTGCGATCGCCCGCGTGATCGCCTGCCGGATCCACCACGTGGCGTAGGTGGAGAACTTGAAGCCGCGCCGCCAGTCGAACTTCTGCACCGCCCGCATCAGCCCGATGTTCCCCTCCTGGATCAGGTCGATGAGCGGCAGGCCGCGCCCAACGTAGCGCTTGGCGATGTTGACCACCAGGCGCAGGTTGGAGAGCACGAACTGCTGCATCGCCGCCTGGTCGCCCTGCTCGATGCGCTTGGCCAGCTCCACCTCCTGC
>DAOTTI010000047.1:0-18151 GCA_034437795.1 Chloroflexota bacterium
CGATGCCAGCACCGGTGTGACGCGGGGCATCCTGCTCTCCGACTACTTCAAGGGGATCATACTCGGGGAGCCGGGGCCGACGCTGCCGCCGGACCTGCTGGCGCAGGCGGTGACCAGCCGGTTCTTCCGGCAATACTGTCCGGGGCAGCCCAACTGGGTCTGTCGCCCCAGTGAGCTGCCCGGTACCGACCTCACCTTTGCCTTCGAGCGACAGTAGCCGGTCGGGGGCTCATCGCTGTGGTGCTGGTCGTGGCCGTGGGGGAGGCGCCGGCGCCAATCCGCCGCCTCCCGTCTTCTTGTTCCGTCGAGAGGGTGGAGGGGGCCGCTCAGAAGAGCCGCCTCGCCCTGCGGGGGAGACGAGGGTGAGGGCTCTGCTTAAGCTGGGCTAATCATGAGGCAGGCGGAGGTGGCGGCCCGTCCAGGGCGCGAACCGCGTCCGCCGTGAGGTGGCCGGGGCCGCGGTCACCCTCCAGCGGCTCGACGTGGACCGTGATCTCGGTATGCTCCAGCGCGCCCTCCACCGCCTGCTCCACGGCTGTGGCCAGGGCGTGCCCGTCGCGGACGGACATCTCGCCCGGCACGAGCAGGTGGACGTCGGCCAGGCGGCGGGGGCCGACGCGACGCGTCCGCAGGTTGTGGTAGGTCATGCCGCCGGACAGTTGGCTGGCGATGGCGGTGCGGATGGCCTCTAGCTCGTCCGGCTCCAGGGCGCGATCCATCAGGCCGTGCACGCTGCGCCGCAGCAGGCCCAGGCCTGTAGCCATGATGTGCAGCCCCACCCCCAGACCGATCAGCGGATCCAGGCGCTGGAACCCCGTTACGGCCACGATCCCCAGGCCGGCCACCACCGCCAGCGACGTGTAGACGTCGGCCAGCAGGTGGCGGCCATCCGTCTCCAGGGCCAGGGACCGCGTCCGCCGGCCTTCGCGCAGGAGCACGTGCGCAGTGGCAAAGTTGATGGCCGTGGCCGCCAGGACGAAGATGACGCCGGTGCCAAGCTGTTCCACCGGCGCGGGCTGGAGCAGGCGCGGGATGGCGGTGCGCACGATCTCCCAGGCGGCGTAGAGGATCAGGGCCCCTTCAAAGCCGCCGGCGAAGAACTCAATCTTCTCGTGGCCATAGGCGTGCGTCTCGTCTGGAGGCGACGAGGCGTACCAGAGCGCGAGCAGCAGGACGGCGGCTGCGGCCAGGTTCACCAGGGACTCCAGCGCGTCGGACAGGATCCCGACGGATCCCGTCTGCCGGTAGGCTAGCCCTTTCAGGCCAATCGTGGCGCCGGCCGCAAGGAGCGAGAGCAGCGCCCAGCGCGGGTGTGGCGTCACCCGTCCCCGGCCGTGCGCCGGGCCCGCGCGCCCTGCGGGCTGCCCTCCGGCCGCGCCCGGCGTGTCGCCGGCTGGCCGCTCACTGGTCGGACCCGTCATCGCCTGTCTCAATTTTCCGCCAGGCGCCGGTGGGAACGGGGCCAGCGCCAGGCTGTGCGGATCGGGATTATGAGGACGATCCTGAAGCAATGGAGCGGGTGCCCCGCAGCCGGCGGGACGGGGCCAGCGTGGCGGCCACCCACACGCCGGAGGCGGTGAGGACGGCGGCGGTGAGGACGAAGACGGCGCGCAGGCCGAAGGCGGCCGCGGCCGCACCACCGGCCGCCGGGCCGGCGGCGTTGCCCAGCGAGGTGGCCGTCGCCGTCAGGCCGAAGATCAGGCCGCGGCGTGCGGTGGGCGAGCGCAGGGCGATGGTGGCCATGATCCCCGGCATCAGGCCGCCGGTGAACACGCCCAGCGCCGCGCGCAGGGCCAGGAGCTGCCAGGGCGAGGTGGCCAGGGCTTGTGGCAGGTAGAGCAGGCCACCCCCGATGGCGCAGGCCGCTAGCACTCGATCGTGCCCCAGCCGGTCGCCGACCCGCCCCGCCACGCCCGCGGCCAGCGCGCTGGTGACGGCCGTGGCGCCCAGGATCAGGCCGGCCAGGGGGCGACCGAGCCGCGCTCCGCCGGCACCAGGCTCTGCACGAAGAGGGGCAGGATGGGCCCCATGGCGCTCATGCCGGCCTGGACGAAGAAGAGCGTGGCGATGAGCGCGCCCAGCCCGGGGACATCGAGCACGACGCGCAGGGCCGCGCCCGCGCCATTCCCCGTGGCGGCGGCCGGGGCGGGGGGCGTGAAGTCTTCGTGCACCAGCCAGATCACGGCCAGGCCGCCGAACGCGAGCAGGAGGCCGGTCAGGAAGAACGTGGCGCCGAAGCCGAACCGGTCGGCCAGCAGCCCGCCGACCAGCGGACCGGCCGAGGTGCCGACGAAGGCGGCGGTCTGCATCACGCCCAGGGCGAAGCCCAGCTCCGAGGGTGGAACGACGCTGGCCAGAAGCGTGCGCGACGCGGCGACGGTGCCGGAGAACGCGCCCTGGACGGTGCGCAGGATTAATAGCTGGGCCGGGGTCCGCGCCAGGCTCATCACCGCCACGATGGCGCCTCCGCCGAGGAGCGCCCGCGCCACCATCGGCTTGCGCCCGTAGCGGTCGGCCAGCGCTCCCCAGACTGGCGCCATGGCCGCCATTACCAGCGCGCCGGCAGCCGACATCGCCCCCGCCCACTGGGCCGCGGCGCGCGGGTCGGCGATGCCCAGGCGCTGGACGTACAGGGGCAGGAAGGGGAGGGCCATGCCAAAGGCCAGCATGGCCAGGGCCTGCGTGAGGCACAGCGTGTAGAAGGTGTGCCGCCAGCGCGCCGAAGAAGGCGCCGGACGGGTGGCGGTGCTGGGCGGGGCGAGCGGGGCCATACGTGCGGCGGGGTGCACCGTAAGGATAGCTGGGGCCGGTACCATCAGCGTCACCGCGCAGCCGGCATCTACGACCTGCGCGCCAGTGCCGTAAAGATAGCCGGGGCCGGTACCATCAGGGTCAGGGGCCGGGGAGCGGGCGGTGGCCAGCGCGCCGGCACCTTCTGAGATCGCGGCCGGCGTCGAGCCACCGGAGGGCCATCGCCGGTCTCGCTCCTCCGCAAGCAGCCGCCGGTCGGCCGACGTAAGGCAGGAACTGCAGATGTACGCAGGAGCACGCCTAGACACGGAGATGAACGCTCGTCAAGCGCCAGCCGGCGGAGGGCTCAATCAGGCGCTCCGCGAGCGGTACGCTTTCCTGCGCGAGGTCGTGGCGGAGATGGAGCGCCGCGTCCCCTATGCCGCGGCGCTCGTCAGCGGTGCTGATGGCATCCAGCTCAGCCTGCGCGACGCTGAGCAGCAGGTGTCCCGCCTGGACCCGCGCTTTGGGATTGTGCTCTCCGCCTGGCACGGGGCGTCGATCGAGGAAGTGGCCCTCTCGCGGACCGACCCGGCGGAGGTACGAGCCGCGGCTAAGGCCCTGGTGGAGCGGGCACGCTCCCGCTCGCTCCGCTCAGGGGATGGGTCACCCGATGGGGATGGGTCACCCGATGGGGATGGGGCGCCCAGCCAGGCCATCCAAATCGATCCGGGCGAGCCGCTCGACGCCGACTTCGCCACGCGGGCGGTCATCGATCCCGCAGCGGTGCCCCTGGCGGAAAAGCTCAAGCGGTTCGAGGTCCTGCGTCAGCAGGCACGGGGCCTGGATCGGCGCATCGTCCAGGCCATGCTGCGCTACGGCGACGGCGTGGCGGTGAAGGTCTTCGCCAACCGCACCAAGTTCGTCACGGAGGTGGTGCATCGCGTCAGCCTCTACCTGACCATCTTCGTCTCCGACGGGCAGCAGCGGCGCTACGACTGGCTGCACCGGGGCGGCACCGGTGGCTTGGAGCTGCTCGACGTGGCCGGCGGCGACCTGGAGGCGCTGCGGGACAGCGCCGTCGCCCTGCTCTTCGCCAAGCCGGTCCCGCCCGGCGTCTACGACGTGGTGACCGATCCCAGCGTCTCCGGCGTGCTGGCCCACGAGGCGTTCGGCCATGGTGTTGAGACGGACATGTTCCTCAAAGGGCGGGCGCGCGGGGCAGACTACCTCGGGCGGCAGGTTGGCTCGCCGCTGGTGACGATCATGGACGATCCCACCGTGCCGGGGGGCTACGGCTCCTACTTTATTGATGACGAAGGCCAGCCGGCGGCGCCGACTTGCATCATCAAGGAGGGCGTGCTGCAGCGCGGCCTCTCAGACCTGTACTCGGCCACCCGGTTGCGCCTGCCCCGCTCGGCCAACGGGCGGCGGGAGAGCTTCGAACGCAAGGCGTACGCGCGCATGTCCAACACCTTCTTCGCCCCCGGCCCGCACACGCCGGAGCAGGTGCTGGGCAGCCTGGACTACGGCCTGCTGCTGTGCCGCGCCAGCAGCGGCATGGAAGATCCCAAGGGCTGGGGCATCCAGGTCTCGACCCACTTCGCCCGTGAATACCGCGCGGGGAAACCTACCGGCGTGGTCTATTCACCCATCGCCATTACCGGCTACGTCCCCGACCTGCTCCACCACGTTACGATGGTGGCGAACGACCTGCAGCTCCATCCGGGGGGCTGCGGCAAGGGCTGGAAAGAGTACGTGCCGGTTGGTGATGGCGGGCCGCACCTGCGGACGCGGGCCAGACTGGGCTGACGCGGGGCCGGAGCTGGCCGTTCCCGGTCTCCCGGCTCGAACGGCGGCCGGCGCTGCGGCCTGAGAACGCTGAACGGATCCCGACTGCGACCTGCAGAC
This sequence comes from Chloroflexota bacterium, assembly GCA_034437795.1. GTDB lineage: Bacteria > Chloroflexota > UBA11872 > UBA12225 > UBA12225 > DAOTTI01. Next base: position 4,642 of record DAOTTI010000047.1, read on the forward strand.
GACCAATGCTCGATCGCATTATCGGCGCGCTGGAGCGCCACCCCCACGTCCACGACTGGACGGTGCAGCACCGCCGGCGGCGGAGCGTGCAGCTCTACCTCATCGGGCGCGAGGTGGAAAGCCTGCGTGAGGTGGTCACCGAGGAGTTCGACCTGGGGGTGTTCAACGACCATCCCTTCCCACGCTCCGACGACGTCTCGGGGCCGCCGCGCACCGATCACACCGGTGGGACAGGGTTCCTGCGAGCGGCACAGGTCCGAGCGAGCGGGAGGAGGACGAGGCGCCGCGGGTCTGGCCAGACGGCGGGGAGCGGGCCGGCCCGCGGTGTGGCCAGACTGAAGCTGGTGCCGGCTGACCTCGACGCGCTGGACCGCCGGCTGGAGGAGGCGGTGCTGATGGCGCAGCTCGTCCACAATCCGCCGTACGCCCTGCCCGACCCCACGCCGTACCCGGAAGTCCCGCTGGCGGACCCGGCGCTGGAAACCGCGCCGGCCATGGTGCGGGCAGCGTGGGACTTCGCCGACGAACTGTGGTCGCTGGTCGGCGCTGAGCCCGCGGTGCGCCTGAGCGCCGCCGAGCTGTTCCTCAACTACACGGAGCTGGAGCTGCGCACCAGTCGCGGCGTCGCCGCCGCGGCGGCGTACACCCACGCGCTGGCGGAGCTGGTCCTCCTGGCGCGGGGCGAGGCGAACGACGAGGCGGAGCACTTCCGCCAGATCGAGGCTCGCCGGCTGGCCGGCCTGCGCCTCCCCGACCAGGTGAGGGAGGCGGCTACATTTGCGCGCGACACGCTGCGCGCCACGATGCCGAGAACCCGCATCGGGCCGGTGGTCCTGGCCGGCGACGCCCTGGCCCCGTTGTTTGACGCTTTTCTGTTCCAGGCCTCCGGCCAGGCGGCCTATAACCAGTTGGCCCGGTTCGAGGTTGGCCAGCTGTTGGCCACGCCTGCGCCAGGGAGCGACCGGTTAACGCTGCGGAGTAACGCCCTGCGCCCGTACGGCCTCGGCAGCTACCGTTTCGATGGCGAGGGGGTACCCGGCCAGGACGTACTGCTCGTCGACACCGGCGTGCTGCGCGCCCGCCACGCCACGCAGCGCTATGCGCAGTATCTGGGCATCCCCACGACCGGCGAGCCGGGCAACACGGAGGTGGAGGCGGGCGCCACCCCATTGGCGGCGCTGCTTTCCGCCGATGGCCCCGTGTATCACGTCGTCGGCTTCTCCTCGCCAGACGTCGATCCCATTACCGGCGACTTCGGCTCAGAGATCCGCCTCGGCTACGAGGTCAGCCGGCAGGGCACCCGGCCAATCAAGGGAGGCTCGGTGAGCGGGAACGTCTTCGAGGCCTTTGCTGATGCGCGGTTCTCGCGCGAGACGACGGAACGCGGGCAGTACGTCGGACCGCTGGCCATCCGCTTCGGCAGCCTGCGCGTCTCCGGCGATGAATAGCCCGTCCGCCTACCCTGGCTTATTCATGGCCATCGATGACTTCCCTCTCCCAGAAGGAGAGGGCTCCTTTAGTTCGCTCTCCCAGACGGAGAGGGTGAGGGCTCCGCTCAAGCTCCTTGTCACCCGTGGGAGAGCGGGAGCCCGCGAAGCGGGCGGCGGTGACGGCTCCGCCGGTGAAGTCAGTCATGCCTGTCCGGAGTGCCAGCGCCGCAGGCAAGGGGCTGGCCATCGCCACAGGAATCCGCGCTAGTGGGTCACTGGCCACGCCGCTTGCCACTCCGCCAGAGGCGCCAATGGCCACATCCGAGGTAAGTGACCCATAAGGCAAGGGCGGAGGGCTCGCTCCTCGCTACTTGCTCCGCCGGCGGTCCAGGAGCGCACGGCAGATGCGGCCGGGGAGCTGCGGGCCGGCGTAGATGAGGCCGGTGTAGAGCTGGACCAGCACCGCGCCGGCATCCAGCTTCTCCAGGGCATGGTCGGGGTGCGTGATCCCGCCGGCGCCGACGATCGGCAGCCGGCCGCCCGTCTCGCGGGCCAGCCAGCGCACGATCTCGGTTGACCGGCGGCGGAGCGGTTCGCCGCTGAGCCCGCCGGCCTCGCCTGCCGCTGGCGCCTGCGGCGCCGTGAGGCCCTCGCGAGAGACGGTGGTATTGGTGGCCACGATGCCGTCGCAGCCGGTTGCGGTCACGGCCTCGACCACGGCCGCGAGCTGCTCCCAGGAGAGGTCCGGCGCGACCTTCACCAGCAGCGGCAGCCGCGTACCGTTCGGGCGCTGCGCGATAGCGTCGCGCCGGGCGGCCAGCGCCCGTAGGAGCGCCTCCAACGCCTGGCGCTCCTGGAGGTGGCGCAGGCCCGGTGTGTTCGGCGAGCTGACGTTCACCACGGCATAGCCGGCCAGGTCACTAAGCGTCTCCAGTACGGCCAGGTAATCGGCCGCCGCCTGCTCCAGGGGCGTGTCCGCATTCTTGCCCAGGTTGACGCCCAGCACGGCCCCACCCGGCAGGGGGCGAGGCGTCCGCAGCAGGCGCATGCGGACGCGAGCGGCGCCGGCGCTGGGGAAGCCCATGCGGTTGATCAGGGCGCGATCGTCCGGCAGCCGGAAGACGCGCGGGCGCGGATTGCCCGGCTGCGGCCGGGGCGTCACCGTGCCGATCTCCACCGCGCCGAAGCCCAGGGCGACGAAGGCCGCCGGCGCCTGGGCGTCCTTATCCAGCCCCGCGGCTAGCCCGACGGGGTTCGGAAAGCGCCGGCCGAACGCCTCCACCGCCAGGCGCGGGTCGCGCACGGCGTAGAGGCGCTCGATCACTGCCAGGGCCTGCGGCGCGCGCTGCGCCAGGGCCAGCAGGCGCAGCACGGCGTGGTGCGCCGTTTCGGGGTCCAGGCGGGAGAGCAGCGGCCAGGCCAGGAGCCGGTAGAGGTCTGCATCCGCCCACGGCCTGGGCCAGACCCGCCGAGGCATCGCTAATCCTGGGGTAACAGCACCGTGCGCCCGCGCCGGGTGGCCAGGCCCAGGAGAGACCCGCCGAGGCATGGCTGATCCTGAGGCACGCGGCGGGAGGGCCGTTTAGCCGGCGCGGCCCGCTCCCCGTGCCAGGGTAGCGTACTGGCGCTGGTAATACTCCCGATACTCGCCCGACTTGATCTTGCGCCACCAGTCCGGGTGCGCCACGTACCAGGCCACCGTCGCCTCCAGCGTGCGCTCAAAGTCGTACTGGCGCCGCCAGCCCAGCCGCTGCAGCTTCGTGCTGTCCAGGCTGTAGCGGTAGTCGTGCCCCGGCCGGTCGGGCACGAACTGGATCAGCGAATGCGGCTTGCCGAGCAGGTCGAGGATGCGCGTGGCTAGTTCCACCGTGTTGACCTCGTCCTCCGAGCCGATGTTGTAGGCCTCCCCCGGCGCTCCGCGGTGCAGCACCAGGTCAATGGCCGCGGCGTGGTCATCGACGTAGAGGTAGTGCCGGACCGCCTTCCCTTCGCCGTAGACCGGGAGCGGCTGGTCCTCCAGGGCGTTGGTGATGAAGAGGGGCGTCGCCTTCTCCGGGTACTGGTAGGGCCCGATGGTGTTGGCGCCGCGGGTGACGAGTACCGGTAGGCCGAAGTTGGTGTAGTAGGAGAAGGCGAGCAGCTCCGCGCCGGCCTTGCTGGCGCTATACGGGTTGCGGGGCTTGAGAGGCGCCTCCTCGCTAGTAGCGCCCTCGGCGACGTGGCCGTACACCTCGTCGGTGTTGCCGCAGAACGTCAGGGTTCCGTGCCGCTCCACGATCAGGTTGCGGTTGTCCTGGACCTTCAGGCACCAGACCTTGCCGGAGTACTGCTGCGTGGAGGCGATCTCCTTCGTGATCCCGATCCACTCGTCTCGGAAGTCGACCATGTACTGCGGGCGCCTCGGCTTGATCACCTGGCCGCTCGGTAAGAGCGTTTCGCGCTCCTTCAGCTCCGAGAAACGCGGCATCAGCCCCAGCTTGAAGCCGATTTCCACCAGGTCGCAGACCAGCCCGAACGAGCAGGTAGCAATTCGACGCTGGCTCTTCCCCAGGAGGCGATGCCCGGCGCTATCCACGATCCCATCCAGCAACGCTTGAAGGTGGCGAGGGCTGTACTCCAGCATCCATCGAGGCACTCGTTTGTTCTCCGCCCCGAGGCCGCAGTGAGCGAAGAAGCGGGACCACGCCTGAGAGGAGAAGTAGATGTGCTCCGCGGCACGCCCCTTGTGCGCCTTCCAGTGAATGCCGAGCCGCGTCAGGGTCCGTTCCAGCCGCGCGCGCGCCCTATCGCGCTGGGGGACGTCGAAGAAGATCCGGTGACAGGTGATCTCAGTCTGATCCTGCTCGCCTACCTTCCCAATGCGCTTGAACCGTCCGTCCGCGCATCGCGCCTGCCTCAGGAACTCCGTGCGCGAGAGCCCCGTCTTGTTTGGCCTCCTCCGCCGTTGGGGAGCCTGGCAGCCATCTCCGAGATAGACGCCTACCAGGTAGAACAGGTCCTCCGTCCGGCACTCGCCTAGCCCGTCACACTGGATGAACTCGCGGTCCACACCCTGCCACTTTCCGCGGGGAAGAAAACAGGCTGCCTTCGTCGCGACTGCCGACGCCTCATCGATGTGGATCCTGCCGCTCGGATCTTGCCGGTATGAGTAGAGCATTCGGTGGTTCGGCGTGACCAGCAGGTCGATCCGATTGCTCTTAAAGGCGATCATCGGACCGCTATAGTCCTGAACGATCACCCGCTCGACCACTTTCTTCTCGATCTGCCCGGTCTCGGGGTTGATCGTCAGCACCTCGTCTCCGGCTTGCACTTCGTCGTAGCGCTTGAGACCGGTGGTCGTCAGCACCCGAGACTCGCCGTCGTAGCAGGAAACCTGGACGAACCGCCTCGGCTCGCCCCGCGCCAGGGCGTCTCCCCAGGCGTCCTTCGCGGCCCGCAGGAGGGTGTTGACGCCGAGCACGTTCGTGCGCACGAAGACGTCCGGGTCCAGAATGGAGCGGTCGACGTGGGATTCCGCCGCGAAGTTGACCACGGCGTCCACCTCAGCGATCAGGGGGGCGACGGCGTCGTAGTCACAGATGTCGGCCCGCACGAACCGGAAGCGGGGGTCATCCGCGATGGGCGCCAGGTTCTCCAGGTTGCCGGCGTAGGTAAGCTTATCGACCACCGTGATCCGCGCGCAGGGGTGCCACTGGAAGTAGTTCCGCGCGAAGGCGCTGCCGATGAAGCCCGCGCCGCCGGCAATGAGCACATGCCGGAGGGGCAGTTCCTGCATCATGCTGCGATGAGCCGATCCTTTTCCGAATTGAGCGTACCGCATAAGGGTACTTGACCCGCCGGCCATACCAACGGCACAGTAGACCAAGTGGCCCCACCAGACGCTGAGCTCGCTCCCCATTCCGCTGCGCCCGCGGATGGCGCCCCGCCGCTGGAGGAAGAGGTCCTTATTCCGGCGCCGCTCCCGCCGGTCCCGCAGCCGTTGATCGCCGTGGGGCGGTCGCGGCCGGACGACGTGGACGCCGAGGACTTCAGCCGCCGGCTTGGCAACTGGGGCGGCGCGTCCCACCTGATCGGTGACCGCTGGGAGGCGCTGGTCCCCGCGCTGTTGCGCCGGCACCTGCCGTGGGGGGCGCCGACCAGCGCTGGACGCGCCACCCTGATCCATGCCGTGCTGGCGCTTGATGCCGACCCTCAGGCCGGGCGCCGGCTGCAGCGGGCGGGGGTATCCGCCCCCGATCTGCTGCTGGTGGGGCAGCTGGGCGGCGGCGCGGCCGCGCGCCCCGTCCTGCGGGCCGCGGACTGCAAGGTCTCGCTCGACACCGCCGACCAGGCGCAGACGGCGCCGGCCCGGCTGCAGGTCACGATGGCGCGGATCGGGGCGGCGTTCGGGGAGGTGGCAGAGGCCCTGCGCTGCCAGGCGGAGCTGCTGCCCGAGCCCCAGCGGGCCCTGGTCCTTGCGGCCCTGGCGGCGGCCCTGCGGGGCGACTGGCAGGCGGTCCTGCCCGGCGAAGGGCTGTTCGTGGCGCCGGACAACGGCTTCAACCGCTGGTTCCTCGGCCGGCTGGAACGCCGGCGGCGCACCGGCGCGCCGCTGGGGCGCCTGCCCCGCGCCGGGCCGCGACGCGCTCCCGGCGACGTCAGCGGGCCGGTGGACGCCGCTCAGGCGGCCCGCCTGCTCCTGCCGGCGCACCTTGAGCCGGTAAGCGCCGCGGAGTTCCTGGGCGGGCTGGCCGGCTGGCCGGAGGCGGCGCTGGTGGCTGAGCTAGACGGCGTCTCCCTGGAGCAGGTGGACCTGGCCGTAGCGGAACGGTGCTGGCGCGTGGGGGTAGGATTGCGCGGGGGCGTGCTGGCCCTGGGCCGGCCGCTCTTCCAGCCCGCCCTGCCGGCAGTGCGGCCGGATGGCCGCCCGCGGGACGTGGTGGGGCTGCTCTTGAAGCTCGTCTCGCGGCGCAGGCCCCATGATTCGGCCTCGCTCGTGGCTGCGGTGGCGCGCGTGCTCGACGCCCGCCGGCCGCTCTGGCAGCGCGAGGCGGCGCTGCTCCAGGCGCCTCTCTCCTACGGCGCCTGGATGGCGCTGCTCGTTGAGGCAGTTGGCGAGGACGCGCTCCGTCCCCCCACCGGCGATCGGGGGGACGGTGACGGGCCGCCGCTCTCCGGTCGCGCGCTCTACCGCGAGATGGCGGCGCGCCATCGCCGGCGGGTCCTGGCCGCAGCCGCCGAGCTCGCCACCGCGGGGCATGATGAGCAGACCATCCTGCGCCTGCTGGAAGAGCGCCGCGACGAATGGCGCGCCGCCGCTCAGGCCGACGCGGTGCACCTCACGAAGTAGTCAGGCAGCTAACAGACAATGGCCGAGCGGGATCACCTACACCATGTTTCTTGCCCTGACCCCGATCAGGGTGGATATACGGTCACCGTACCGGCGCTTCCCCGAGTCGTTACGCAGGGCAAGACGCTCGAGGAGGCGATCGCGCTGGTCAAAGATGCCATTCGCTGCTACATCGAGGGCTTCATTGCCGATGGCGGGTCCGTGCCTGAGGAGCACGGGTCACCACAGGCCATTTGAGTTCCCACCAGGCTCGCAGCGGCGCAACAGACCACCTCTCCGTGCCAGGCGTCAGCGCCTGATCCTGAAGCCGCGGAACTTGCCGGCCCCGCAGAAGCTGTGAAGGGGATAGGAGAGCAGGGCACTGAGATCATGTTGCGGGCCGGCGTGGCTACCCGCGCGACGGCCTTCCACGAGTGGCCCCATCGCTGGCTAACGATCCGGCACGGAGGCGCGATCGATCCAAGCCAGGATGCCGTGATCGAGCGTTTTCTGCAGCGACACCGAAGGCGGCTACGGCTCGATAATTGGTGCAGCACAGGAAACGAAGGCCAAGGTGGCCGTCACGGCGATCTTCCCGGCCGAGGAGCGGCCACGGCTCTACGTCTATCTGGCTAGCTTTGACTGGGACTTCCCGGGGTTTGGTCCGGTCCTGCTCCACGTAGGGCCCGAGGTCATCCGCATGCGCTATACGGGCTTTGCCAATCTGGATGGGACGGCCACGTTGCAGCTCGTCCCTGCGGACCCGCGGTACAAGACGGTCCAATCGCTGGCCAGGAATAACCCAAGATAGGACAGGCTAGGGCCTGATCCCGAAGCCGCGGAACTCGCCCGTCGCCGGCTCCCAGCCCGTATCCACGCGCTCGACGTAGGCGCCGGGCGGGCCGCGGCGCAGCGCTTCCAGCAAGCGCTCCAGGGCCGGCCGCTCCCCTTCCGCTACCACCTCCACCGTGCGCCCATCGGGCAGGTTGCGCGTGTAGCCGGTGAGCTTGAGCACGGCCGCGTGATCCTGCACGAAGAACCGGAAGCCTACGCCCTGCACGCGGCCATGGACGTAGGCCCGAAGCCGTTCAGCCATACCATCGATACTTCACTTCAATACTTGCGCCGCCAGTGCCACGAGTCGCTGCCGGATACCAGGGGACGCACGTGCTCCGGTAGCGACTCGACGAACTCAGGGGAGACCTCGTTCCCGGGCCACTCGAGGAGCATGGGCGGCGTGTACCCCGTGACGAGGATCACCCGCTCCCTGTCCGAGATGATCTGGGTGGTGGAGTGGATGAGCGATTCGGCAAAGAGCAGCACGGAGCCGGCCCTGGCCTGGACCTGGTAGAGCAGGCGCTCCGGATCAGCCAGCGCCGCCGCGATGATCTCCGGCTGCGGGCGGGAGAGGCGGTGGCTGCCGGGGATGAGCATGGTCCCGCCGTCTTCCGGCCCGACGTCCGTCAGGTAGGCCAGCGTCTTCACGAAGAGGCAGTGGAAGTTATGCTGCTCCTCATAGGTGCCCCAGCCGTGGCGCGTGCCAGTGTGGAACCCCGTGGGGTTGAACCGCCGCCGGCGCAGCGCCTCCACGTCGGCGTCGGGGTCGCGCCGGTTGATGATGGCCTCCGTCTCCTCAATGCGCACGGCCCCGCCCACGGCATCTTCGACCAGCGGAATGAGCCTGGGATGGATAGCGAACTCCAGGAGAGCGGGATCGAACTCCAGCAGGTGGCCGGCATGGAAGAACCAGTCCCCGCGGCGCCGGAAGTAGATGCGCCTGGCATGGAGCTCCGCGTCAGACATGCCCTTGATCCGGTACAGCGCGGCCTTCATCCGCGCCACCTCGTCCGACGCGAGCACCTGATCCAGCAGAACGAAGCCGTAGACGTCGAAGTGCAGGCGCTGCGCCGGCGTCAGCGCCCCTGGCGCCGGGTCCGTACCATCTGGCGACACCGTATCTGTCAACGTCGTCGTGTCTCGTGTGTCCGCCATCTTCACCTACATCCTCCTCATCTTTCCGGTTCCACACCGTTCGTGTCTGGGCCGCCGTGTTTGTCTGCGCTACCGTGGTTTGTGATGAGCGCGCCGCCTCATCTGGCCTGGGCACGGACTTGCATTGGCAGGGTCGCAGACGTGCTGGAGCGAATTGCGTACAGGAAAGATGGCTGCATCCAGGCGACCACGTACCGCGAGCGCCCGCGCCGTTCGCGCGACCAGTAGCGCTTTACGCTGCGCTGGCTACCCTATTCGGACTAGAGCCTACGCGGTAGCAACATGACTGTCAGGTTTGGAACGCGCTGGAAGTCCGCATTCATGGTAACCACGGTGAGGTTGTGGTCAAGGGCGGTAGCGGCCATGAGCGTGTCGACGTCACCAATCAAGCCGGGGCCGTGCGGCGGGCGGAACTGCCGGCGGAGATCTGCGCAACGCTCCAGCAGGTACCGCGTCATCCATCGGTCTCGACCGGCGGGGGCGGCTCGCTCTCGTGCCTGATCCGATCCAGCGCCTCGATCATCTCGTCCCAGTCCAGGTCGCTCCAGGCGCCCACCAAGCTAAGGGCATCCTGCACATCCTGGTCGGTGATGGCACTGGCGAAGTAGCGCACCATCTCGCGGCTATCCTCCTCGAATGGGATGGCGATGCGTGGAGCGTCATCCGGCGTAACCAGCGCCCTGGCGCGCCGCCAGCGGCGCGTTGTCCGTGCCATGACCCTCCCTGCCAAGCAAACGTCGGCTGAAGCCGCTGCCAGATTATCGCACCGCACGTGGATGCGGGTAGCACCCCATTCAAAGGCGATCATGCCCCCGCTCGGGGGGCCGCTGGCGGCGGGGATGTGCTCTGCCCGCAGGTCCCTGCCTGCGCAGCCCTCAGTCAGGCAGAATAGAGCATGACGCCTATGCCCATCCCGCAACCGCCAAGAACGCCAGGAAAGTCTGACTGGTTCATTCACGACCGCTTCGGCCTGTTCATCCACTGGGGGATCTACGCCCTGCCGGCGCGCCACGAGTGGGTCAAGAACCGCGAGCGCATGACCGACGAGCACTACCAGCGCTACTTCGACCACTTCGACCCGGACCTGTACGACCCGGCCCAGTGGGCGCGCGCCGCCAAGAACGCCGGCATGCGCTATGCCGTCATCACGTCCAAGCACCACGACGGCTTCTGCCTCTTCGATAGCCAGCTCACTGACTACAAGGCCACCAATACGCCGGCCCGGCGTGACCTGCTGCGCCCGTTCGTCGACGCCTTCCGCGCCGAAGGCCTCAAGGTCGGCTTCTACTACTCGCTCATCGACTGGCACCACCCCGAGTTCCCCATCGATGGCCTGCACCCGCAGCGAGACGACGTCGCGTTCCGCGAGGCGAACAAGCACCGGGACATCCGCAAGTACGCGGCCTACCTGCACGGGCAGGTCCGCGAGCTCCTCACACGCTACGGGAAGATCGACATCCTGTGGCTGGACTTCTCCTACTCGTCGCGAGACTGGGGCTGGAGCAAGGGGAAGGGGAAGGAGGACTGGCAGAGCGAGCAGCTAATCGCCATGGTGCGGGAGCTCCAGCCGGACATCCTGGTCAACAACCGCACCGAGGTGGAGCAGGACTTCCATACGCCGGAGCAGTTCCAGCCGGCCGGCTGGCTGCACGTGGACGGCAAGCCGGTCATCTGGGAGGCCTGCCAGACGCTGAACGGCTCCTGGGGCTACGACCGCGATAACCTGGACTGGAAGCCACCCAGGATGCTGGTCCAGATGCTGATCGACGGGGTGTCCAAAGGCGGCAATCTGCTGCTCAACGTCGGCCCGACGGCACGGGGCGAGTTCGACCCGCGGGCGCTCTGGACGCTGGAGGAGATCGGCAAGTGGATGCGGTTGCACTCACGCTCGATCTACGGCTGCACCCAGAGCGAGTTCACGCCCCCGCCAGACTGCCGCTACACCTATAACCCGCAGTCGAACCGCCTCTACCTCCACTTCTTCGCCTGGCCGTTCCGCCACGTCCACCTGCCTGGCCTGGCGGGGCGGGTCCAGTACGCGCAGCTGCTCAACGACGCCTCGGAGATCCGGATGAGCGAGTTCACCCAGTACGACCGCTATCCCAACGTCGCGCCGGATACCTTGACCCTGCAGCTCCCCGTCCAGCAGCCGGACGTGCTGGTGCCGGTGGTGGAGCTCTTCCTCAAGCCAGAGTAGCGAGGAGCGAGGGACGAGGAGCGAGTGGCGAGTGAGGAGCCCTCAGCGTGCCCCTCGCCCAGAGGGAGAGGGGGAGTACTACGTGGCGCGCGCCGATGGGTCCGACCCGTGCCCCTCGCCCAGAGGGAGAGGGGACCCCTTGCTGGCCGTGAACCGGCCGGGCTAGCGCCGCTGCTGGCCCGGCGGTTGCCGGCTGGGGGTGGCCGTGGCGGCCGCGGCGGGAGTGCGGCGCTGGCCATCACCATCGCCGGCCGTTGGCGTGGGAGATGGCTGCCCTTGCTGGGCCGGCACCTGTGTCTGGGGCGGTTGAGGCGCCGGCTGGCCCTGCCCCGTCTGCGTCGGCGTCGGGTCCGGCCGGTTCTGCGCCGTCTGCGTCGGCGCCGCGGTTGGCTGGCGAGACGCGAGCGTCGCCGCGGCCTGGGCGGCGGCCGTGGCCGTGGCCGCCGCGCGCGCCCTCACCTCTTCCGCCGATGGGGCCGGCGTCGAGGTGGCTCGGGGCGCCTCCGTCGGCACGGGGGTAGGCGTCCGCGGCGCTTCCGTCGGTACGGGGGTGGGCGTCGGCGCCTGGCACTTCTCCTTTGGAGGCTGCACGACGAACTCTTCGATCTTCGGCTCGGGGCAGCCATCCACCCACAGCCGGCCCGAGTCACGGGCGATCGGCACACGCGCCAGGCCGGGCGGCGGCGCCAGCGGGTCGACCGGCAGGGGCTTGAGCGCGAACTCCATGAAGTCGTGCCAGATAGGCGCAGCCCCGGTCAGGCCGGTGGTGCCCCGCATGGGCTGGTTGTCCGCGTTCCCCACCCACACGCCGGTGACGAGCTGCGAGGTGTAGCCGATGGTCCAGTTGTCCTTGAAGTCGTCGGTGGTGCCGGTCTTGACTGCCGCCGCGCGGGAGAGCCGCAGCGGGCTATTGGGGCCGAAGGCCGGCGTGCGCGCCTCGTTGTCCGAGAGGATGCTGGTGATCAGGTAGGCGTACTGGGCGTCGACGACCGGCTGGGGGCGCGGCCCGGGCCAGTGGTCGAGCACGTTCCCTTTGGCGTCGGTGACCTTGAGAATGCTCACGGGGGAGAGGCGCTTGCCCCCGGTGGCAAAGACCCCGTAGGCCGAGGTCAGCTCCAGCAGGCGCACCTCACCTCCGCCGAGGGTCAGCGAGAGCCCGTAGCGGGACGGGTCTTGGAAGGTGGTGATGCCCATGCGCCGCGCCAGATCGATCATCGCCGGCAGGCCGACGAACTGTAGCGTCTTGACCGCAGGGATGTTGTAGGAGTTGGCCAGCGCGGTGCGCGCCGTCACCTTCCCGTGGAACTGCCCGTCGTAGTTCTTCGGCCGGTAGGGCGGCTGGCCCGTCCCGCCTGGGAACTCCGTCGGCGCATCCTCGATGATCGTGGCCGGCGTCCAGCCCTTCAGGAAGGCCGCCAGATAGGTGATCGGCTTGATCGATGAGCCGGGCTGGCGGAGCGCCAGGGCCACGTTGACCTCCCCCTGGATGGCCTTGTTGTGGTAGTCCGCGCTACCCACCATGGCCAGGATCTCGCCGGTGGCGGGGTTGATGGCCACCAGCGCCCCATCACGCACGTTGAAGCGTCCCAGGCGCGCCACGTGATCGCGCACGATCAGCTCAGCCATCTCCTGCAAGCGGATGTCCAGGGTGGTGGTCACCTCCAGGCCCTGCTGGTAGAGCCCCTTCTGCCCGTAGCGAGGATTGGCCTCCAGCTGCTCGCGGACCCAGAGCACGAAGTGCGGCGCCTTGATCTCGCCGAGCTGCCGCGTGTGGTAGTTGAGCGGCTGCTCGGCGGCGGCCCTGGCCTCAGCCTCGGAGATGAAGCCGTGCCTGACCATCAGGTCCAGCACCCGCTGCTGCGCCGCCTTGGCCGCCTGCTGGTCGGCGAACGGGTTCGTCGTGCTTGGCGCGCGGACCAGGCCGGCCAGTAGCGCCGCCTCCGGCAGGGTCAGCTCGGAGGCCGGCTTGCCGAAGTAGGTCTGGGCCGCCGCCTCCACCCCGTAGGCCTGGTTGCCGAAGTAGACGGTGTTCAGGTACATCTCCAGGATCTGGTCCTTGGAGTAGCGGTGGGAGATGGAGATGGCCAGGATGGCCTCCTTGATCTTGCGCGAGAGCGTGCGCTCGCTGGAGAGCAGCGTGTTTTTCACCAGCTGCTGGGTGATGGTGCTGCCCCCGCTGAGGCGGGTGCCGCCGCTGGTCAGGTTCTCGAAGAAGGCGCGGATGATCCCCTGGGGGTCAATGCCCGGGTTCTGGTAGAAGCGCGCGTCTTCCGCCGCCAGGATGGCCTGCTTCATCGGGTCCGCAATCTCGGCCAGCGTCACCTCGGTGCGCCGGCCGCGGTTGGGGTCGAACACCTCGTACAGGAGCACGCCGTTGCGGTCGTAGATCTTGGTGCTGTGGAACTGCAGGCGGGAGGCAAGGTTGCGCGGGTCCGGCAAATCACGGGCGTAATAGGCGTACGCGGCGACGCTCCCGACCCCCAGGAGCGCGCCGGTCGCGGCCACGGCAACGAGGAAGATGGTGAGGGGTCGCTGCCAAGCGGGCCGCCCCGCCAGCCACTGGGCGGGCTGCGCGCCGCCCAG
>DAOTTI010000048.1:0-13894 GCA_034437795.1 Chloroflexota bacterium
TCCCTGGCTCAACGCTTGCTGGCAGCTCCCCAGGGCCTTTCGTCGCCTGCTACGTCCTTCCTCGGCGCGCTGCGCCTAGGCATCCACAGTTTGCCCTTCGTAGCTTGTCCCCTCGACCCTTCGTCGGCAACATTGACGTTTTCCTCTTCAATTGTGAAGGAACTGCTCTCCGCTCCTGTCGAGGAGCGGGCACGCCACCGCGCCGTGCGGCGCTGGTCAAGATGTGAGGCGTGCGGATCAAAAATGTATCACCCCGCGCGCCCAATGTCAAATTCGGGGAGCGCGCCGTCAGGCGTCTGCCGGCGGCGACACGGCGCGCAGCACCTCCTGCACAAAGCGCGCCTCCGGTACCGCGCCCACGAGCTCCACGCGGTCGTTCGCGACCGTCTTCGGCACGGCCCGAACGGCGTAGCGGGCGCTCAGGTTGGCGAACTCGTTCGCTTCGATGACGTCCGCCACCACCTGCTCGCTTTCCATCGCCATCTGGTGCGCCAGCCTGGCCACCGTGGGGCAGTGCGGTCAGGTCGGCGTGACGAAGACCTGCAGGTGCAGCGGCGCCGGCAGCTGCGCCAGTGCCTGGCGAGTGGCGTCGGTCAGCCTGGTGCGGCGGCGGGACAGATCGATGATGTCCTCAACTAGCGTGGCAAACTCGTAGCCGGCCGGCAGTCCGAAGAACCGCACCAGCCCGTGCTCCGCCTGGCGCGCCTCGGGCCCGCGAGCCGGCTCCGGCCCTTGCCCATCCCGCCGCTCGGCCGGCCGGCCCGCCCGGAGGAGCAGGGCCGGGGTGCGCTCGATCCGGTAGCGCTGGGCCAGTTCCGGCTCCAGCCGCGGATTGTGGATCGCCAGGTGCAGCTTGGGCGAGAGCGCCGCCAGCTCCTCGACGAGCTGTTGGGTCTCGCGCCCCGTCTGGGGCTCGTCTCGCCCCGGGATGTAGAGGCCGCTGGGCGGCTGCACGAAGAGCAGCAGCGTCACGTCATGGTCAAGCTCGGTCTCGAACCGAGCGCGCAGCCGTTCCTGCTCAGTGGAACCGATCAACGCCATCTCTACCAACTCTCGCTCTGACAGGTTCGCACGTCTATCAAGATCCAAGATCGCAATTCCATATTCCCTGCCACGAGCAGCCGTGTCAAAGCTTGCCGCCCGCAGCAGCCCCATCAGCTCACTCGCTCCTCGGCACTCGGCACTCGCCACTCGCTACTCGCGTCTCAAAGCTCGTCGCCCGCGACAGCCCCGTCAAGGCTCCTCGGGCCGCCTGATCTGCCGGCTGCCTTGCATCGCCCTTGGCGCGCTGCCCCTCAAGCCTGGCCTAGCCGGCGGCCACCGCCTGCTCGCGTAGTGGTCGTTCGCGCCTGTCTTTGCTCGCTCCGATGACCGGGACCGGCCGCTCGGCCGGCGCCGCGGTGGGCGGGACCGGCAGCAGGCCCGACTCGTCCAGGCGCTGGCGCTGGCGTAGCAGCTCGTCCCGGAACGGACGGTAGAGGACACGCTTGAGCGTGTCCCCATCCGGCACCAGATCCCACATGCCGAACTCCATGAAATGGCCGCCGTGCCAGTCGGGCATGTCGATGATCGGGTAGAGGCAGATGCCCTGGATATCCAGCCCCGCCTCCAGTGCGGCCAGGACCTCTGTGACGATGTCGCGCAGCCACCGCGGGCGTAGCTCGCCCCAGCACCCCGTTTCGGTAATGAGAATGGGATGGCCCGGATAGCGCGCCGCCACCTCCATCAGCATCTCGCGGAAGGGGCGCCGGCGCGGGTCGTCATAGGGGAGCGTCGTGCCGCGGCAGTGCTCCCACTGGCCGCTCAGGTAGTAATTGACGCCGATGATGTCCAGGTGCGCCGGGCTCCCGCCGAACTGCGGCCATTCCTTCCCGCTCAGGATGTCCCACGCCTGCCATTGGAAGGTGTTGAACAGGGCGGCGTCCTCGGCAAGCTCCGGCTCATCGGCCGGTGCCACCGTGTGACAGACGGGGTCCACGTTCACGAAGCGCGCGCCGGGATCGGCCGCGCGAATGGCGTTGATCCCAGCGATGGCGGCCTGCGCCAGCTGCAGCTTGAGGTCAAAGCCGCGCCCGCGCTCAAAGGGCGCAAACCAGCCCACCTCTCCGCCGGCCCAGGCGTAGAACGACGGTTCGTTGACGGGGGTGTAAAAGCGCGTGCCTTCGGCCGCACGGTTGCCCGTACGGCGTAGCAGGTAGCGCGCGAAGGCGTAGCAATAGTCAGCAAACCGCGGCACGAAGTCGGGCGAGAAGGGGTCCAGGTAGGTGGGGAACCCGTAATGAAAGAGGTCCCAGATCTGGGTCAGGCCCTGGCGAAGCCCCTCGTCGATGAACGGAGCCACGGGCCGGAAGTTGTAGCGCCCCTTCCGGTCCACGCGGTACCAGGGCACGCCTTCGCGCACGGTCAGCAGGCCCAGCGACTTGACGCGCTGGTAGTCCTCGGCCAGAAAGCGGTCGTGCTGCGTCAGCTTGGTCAGATCCTGCCGTTCGCCGCGCCGATTGACGTGGGTCGACGATTCGAACCCCGCCTGGAAGAAGCTGGGGAAGAGTGCGACGTGCCGGCGCTGCGTCAGGTCCTCGCTCACGACGGTCTCCTTCGGGACAAGGATGGACGGCCCCCGTCGGCCAGATCCGTGCCACCGTGGCGCGGGCCAGCGCCGCGCCGGCCGCCCGGGGACGGACGCAAGAGCCCTGAGAGTGTACCAGCGCGCCGGCGGCCCGAGCGGCGGGGGCGGGAGCAAAGGGCTGTGTTAGAATGGGAAGTACCCCACTTCTCATCCCTCCCATCAAGGACTGAGCGGTGAGGACTGTGGTCTGCGGTATTTCCGCGCCGGCTCAGCCCTCAGCACTCAGTCCTTCATTACGCATGACGTCGTCTCGCCACTCGAACGACGTGCTGCGACCATCGGATCACTGGGGCTAGGAGGCGTGTGAAGGTCACTACCGAGAAACCGGAGCCCGGCGTCACCACGCTCACCGTGGAGGTCCCGCCGGAGGACCTGGAGCGAGCCCTCGACCAGGCCTGGCGCCGGGTCGCGGCTCGCGTCAACATCCCCGGGTTCCGGCGCGGGAAGGCGCCACGGCCCCTGGTGGAGCGTCACGTGGGCCCGGCGGCGATCAACGAGGAGGCGCTGCGCCGCCTCCTGCCAGAGCGCTACGACCAGGCCGTGGAGCAGGCAGGCATCCAGCCCATCGAGCGCCCGCAGTTCGACATCGTCCAATTCGAGCGCGGTAAGCCCCTCGTCTTTCGCGCCACCGTCGCCGTTCGCCCCACCGTGGAGCTGGGCGATTACCGTACGCTGGCGGTCGAACCGGAGCCGGTCACGCTCAACGAAGACGAGGTGCACAACGTCGTGGAGCGCCTGCGGGAGGCGCAGGCCCAGTGGATCCCCGTCGAAGACCGCGGCGCGCAGGTCGGCGACCAGATCATCGCCGATCTCACCATCGAGTTCCCCGACCAGGGTGAGGGCCGCCCCGCCCGCACCTCGCGCCGCCAGGACGTGGAGATCGTCCTCGGGAACCACGCCTACCCCCCCGGCTTCGACGAGCAGGTCCAGGGGGCCAGGCCCGGTGAGACCCGCGAGTTCGTCCTGAGCTGGCCATGGGGGCCCGCGCCGGGCGAGCCGGGCGCCGAGGCAGGAGCCGCGCCGGAGATGCGCTCCGCCCAGTTTACGGTCACGGTCAAGGATATCAAGCAGAAGCAGCTCCCCGCCCTCGACGACGCCTTCGCGCGCTCGGTGGGGGACTTCGAATCCCTGCCGGCGCTGCTGGAGGACGTCCGCCGGCGCCTGCGCCAGGAGGCGGTGCGGTCCGCCCGTGTGGCGACCGAAAACAAGGTGGTGAACGCCGTCATCGAGCGGTCGACCTTTGAGATCCCGCAGCGCCTGATTGAGCTGGAGACGGAGGCCCTGGCCAACGAGCGCCGCCAGGCCCTGGCCGAGCAGCGCATGACGCTGGAACGCTATCTGGCGATCATCGGCCAGACGGAGGAGGCCTGGCGGGCGGAGCTGCGGGAGCAGGCGGTGCGCCAGCTCAAGGCCCGCCTGGTCCTTGACCGCGTCGCCGAGCAGGAGGGGATTACCGTCTCCGCCGACGAGATCCGTGAGGAGATCGAGCGGACGGCGCAGCAGTATGGCGAGCAGGCGCCCGAGGTGCGGCGCATCCTCTCCAGCGACGACTCCCGCCGGCGGATCGAGGCCAGCCTGCGCCGGCACAAGGCCATCGAACGTCTGGTTGCCTACGCCGGCGGGTATCCTGATGGTGGGACGGCCGGCGCCGAGCCGCCGGCGCCGGTGGAGGCCGGTGGCGAGCCCGCCGCGCCCCCGGCGCCCGCCGCCATGGCGGATCGTGCGGCGGAGGGCTCGGCAAGCGTCTCGGCCGCCCCATCCCGAGGGACGTCAGACAGCGGAGCAGACTGAACGGGTAAGACAGGTAGAACGTGGCGACCGCGCCGGTTGCGCTCCAGCACCCTCAGGCGGTATGTACGTGTGCAGGAGGATCGAACCAATGGCCCTCATCCCCTACGTGATCGAGACCACCCCCCGCGGCGAACGCGGCATGGACATCTACTCACGCCTGCTGCGCGAGCGCATCATCTTCATCGGCACGCCGATCGACGACCAGATCGCCAATCTGGTGGTGGCGCAGCTGCTCCTGCTGCGGTCCGAAGATCCGGACAAGGACATCCAGATCTACATCAACACCCCGGGCGGCGCGATCCACGCCGGCATGGCCATCTATGACACGATGCAGTACATCATGAACACCGGCAAGTGCCGCATCAACACCGTCTGCTATGGCCTGGCGGCGAGCTTCGGCGCCGTCCTCCTGGCCGGCGGTACCAAAGGGATGCGCCAGGCCCTGCCCAATGCCACCATCCTGATCCACCAGCCGTGGCAGCAGTCGACGGGAGCGCGCCAGGCCAGCGACATCGAGATCGAGGCGCGGGAGATCCTGCGCATCCGCAGCCGGCTCAACGAGATCCTGTCCCGACACACCGGCCAGCCCCTGGAGCGCATCCAGCGCGACACCGACCGCGATTTCTATATGACGGCCGAGCAGGCGGTGGAGTACGGGATCATTGACGAGGTCATCCAGGCGACGCCAGCGGAGGTCCAGCAGGCCGCCGGCTAGCGCGCTCCTATGGCGGCGCTCCTTAGAGCAACGTTCCCAGCGCCGGCGCTCTGCCAGGACTTCCGCCGCGCAGGACGAGTGGGGCGCTTGCCTTGGCTGTGGCCATTGGCTCCCCGAGTGGAATAGCAATCGGCATGACGAACGACCCGCGAGTACCGGTCCACGGTGATGCTGACGGTGACGCTGATGAACGCAGGCCAGATCAGGCCACTTGGCGGCGCCCAGCAGGATCGCCGTGGGGGAGTGCCAGGGCCCGGCACACTGGTCGCCCGAGACAGGCCGCGGACCGCGGTGTGGCTACCCAATTGTCCCGGCGGTTTCCGCTGCTGGCCGGAGTGCGGTACCGTTGGTAGTAATGGGCGTGCTGCGCGCCCGACGCCGAAAGAACGCTCCTAGGGGTCAGCGAAGAAACTCATGCCCAATCCACGGAACAGTCGCATCCAGTACCGTTGCTCATTCTGCGGCAAGACCCAGGAGCAGGTGCGCCGCCTCATCGCCGGGCCGGGCGGGGTCTACATTTGCGACGAGTGCATTGAGCTGTGCCGCGAGATCATCGAAGAGGAAGCGGCACAGCCGGCGCAGAAGGCCAAATTTCCGTCCGCCCGCATCCCGACGCCCAAGCGCATCTACGAGCTCCTCAACCAGTACGTCATCGGGCAGGAGCGCGCCAAGAAGGTCCTTTCCGTCGCCGTCTACAACCACTACAAGCGCATCAGCGCGGGCATGCAGATCGACGAGGTCGAGCTGCAGAAGAGCAACATCCTGCTCGTTGGCCCCACCGGCTGCGGGAAGACCCTGCTCGCCCAGACCCTGGCCAAGATCCTGGACGTGCCGTTCTGCATCGCCGACGCTACGGCCCTGACCGAGGCCGGGTACGTCGGGGAGGACGTGGAGAACATCCTGCTGCGCCTGATCCAAGCGGCCGATTACGACATCGCCCGCGCGGAGCGGGGCATCGTCTACATCGACGAGATCGATAAGATCGCCCGCAAGGCCGACAACCCGTCCATCACACGCGACGTCTCCGGCGAAGGCGTGCAGCAGGCCTTGCTCAAGATCATTGAGGGCTCCGTCGCCAACGTCCCGCCTCAGGGCGGGCGCAAGCACCCCCACCAGGACTTCATTCAGATCAACACCACCAACATCCTCTTCATCTGCGGCGGGGCCTTTGAGGGGCTGGATAAGATCGTCGCCGCCCGCATCGGCCACCGCCGGTCCATCGGCTTCAAGGCCCTCAAGTCGGACGAGACGCAGGACACGCAGGTCCTGCGCCACGTCACGACCGACGATCTGCTCAAGTATGGCCTGATCCCCGAGTTCGTCGGCCGTCTGCCGGTCACGGTTAGCCTGGATGCGCTGACCAAAGAAGACCTGATGCGCATCCTGACCGAGCCGAAGAACGCCATCGTCAAGCAGTATCAGAAGTTCTTCGCCCTCGATAAGGTGGAGCTCGTCTTCCGTGAGGATGCCCTGGAGGCGGCGGCCGATCTGGCTATCAAGCAGAAGACGGGGGCCCGCGGGCTGCGCACGATCATCGAGGACGTGCTGCTGGACGTGATGTACGAGATCCCGTCTCGCGCCGACGTCAAGCGGTGCATCGTGACCGCCGACGTGATCTACGGGCGGGGCCGGCCGGAGCTGGAGCTCCGGCCAGACCGCGCCCTGATCCCTGAAGAGAAATCGGCCTAACCCCGACCACTCAGTTCCCTCGTAGGGAAAGGGCCAGGGGCCGCCGGCCCGCGCCGTGGGCGAGGCGCTGGATCCCGCTCCGTCTGAGAGAGGGCCAGGGTGAGGGCGCCGCATGCCAAGAACGCGGGCCAGCGCTGCCCGCCGGCGGCCGGCGTCCCAGGGCGGCTACTTCACCGCCAGCATGCGCTCCAGGGCCACCACGGCCCAGCGCTTGACCTGCTCATCCACCACCACCTGGTTCACGATCCGCCCTTCCACCAGGTTGTCCAGCGCCCAGGCCAGGTAGGCGGGGTGGATGCGGTACATCGTGCTGCACGGGCAGATCACGGGGTCCAGGCAGAAGATGACCTTGTCCGGTTGCTCCTTCTGCAGTCGGTTGACCAGGTTGATCTCCGTGCCCACCGCCCAGATGCTCCCCGGCGGGGACTGGGTGACCACCTTGATGATGTACTCGGTCGACCCGTTGCAGTCGGCCAGCTCCACCACCTCGCGCACGCACTCTGGATGGACGACCACCTTCACGCCCGGGTAGCGGCGGCGCGCCTCGATGATCTGCTCCGGCTTGAAGCGCCCGTGGACGGAGCAATGGCCCTTCCAGAGGATGAAGGTCGCCCGCTCCAGGTCCTCGACCGTCTGGCCGCCCAGTTCCTTGCCGGGCGCCCACACCACCGTATCGGCGAGCGAGTAGCCCATGGCCAGCGCCGTGTTGCGCCCGAGGTGCTGGTCGGGGAAGAACAGGATCTTGCGCCCCCGCTCCAGCGCCCAGGCGATCACCTGGCGGGCGTTGGAGCTGGTGCAGACGATGCCCCCGTTCTTACCGCAGAAGGCCTTGAGCGCGGCCGCGGAGTTCATGTAGGTCACCGGCACAATGCCGTGGTCCGGCCCCAGCGTCTGGGTCAGCTGCTCCCAGCAGTCCAGCACGTCGTCGGTCGGCGCCATGTCGGCCATGGAGCAGCCCGCGGCCATGTTGGGGAGGATCACCTTCTGGTGCGGGCCGGTGAGGATGTCGGCGCTCTCAGCCATGAAGTGCACGCCGCAGAAGACGATGAACTCGGCGTCCTTCTGCTGCGCCGCCAGCTGCGAGAGCTTGAAGCTATCCCCCCGCGCGTCGGCAAACTTGATAATCTCGTCGCGCTGGTAATGGTGCCCCAGAATGAAGAGCCGGCTGCCCAGCCGCTGCTTGGCCGCCGCAATACGGGCGTCCAGCTCCTCCGGCGCCAGCGTGACGTACTCCGGCGGCAGGGGCTGCTGGAGATGCGCCACCGGCTGGCTCGCCGCCCGCAGCCGCTCGGTAAACAGGTCGTCGTAGCTGTATTCGTAGTTGCAGACGGCGTCACCCGCCGGGATCAACGGGATCGTCTGTGCCGGCCGCCACACCGGCGCCGCTTCCCCCTGCCGGGGGGTCTGGATCGTCGCAACCATGCCTGCCCTCTCTCGCCTGGGAGATTGTGAAACTTTTCACAAATGCCCTTCTGCTAAATCATAGCAAAATGCCGGCGGGAACTGGAACAATTCGTCCCCGAGAGCAAGCCCGCCGGCACAGAGCCCCTCGACCGAGTCACCGCAGAGAAGGCGCCCGGATGGCGGTTACGATCGACGAATTCCGCGCCGTTATGAGCCGCTGGACCACCGGCATCACGGTGGTCACCGCCCGCCTCGGCGCCGTGACCCACGGCATGGTCGCTAGCTCGTTCGCCTCCGTCTCCACCGACCCCCCGACGGTCCTCTTCTGCGCCGACCGGCGCACGCGCACCTACCCGCTAGTGCGCGATTCCGGCGCCTTCGCCGTCAGCATTCTCGCGCAGCACCAGGAAGATACCTTTCGCGTCTTTGCCGGCCAGAAGGGCGAGCGGGGCGCCGACAAGTTTGCCAGCGAGGAAGTGGTCACCGCCGTCACCGGCTCGCCCATTCTCCGCCAGGCCCTGGCCTGGTTCGACTGCCGCGTGCTGGCCGAGTACCCCGGCGGCACCACGCACAGCATCTTCGTCGGGGAGGTGGTCGCCGCCGACCTGGGCGAAGGCAAGAACGATCCGCCCCTGGTGTACTTCAAGCGCGCCGTACGCCGCCTGGTGGATGCCGACCCGTAGTCCCCTGCGCGCCCAATGCTGCTCCTGCCCCCATCAGTCTCCTCTACGGCCGGCGCAACGCTGCTGGGGAGCCATCACCTGGTGGAACGTTGCCGCCGTCGCCGGCCGGCGTGGTCGCGCCATCGCCGGCAGCCAGGCGGCGCAGGGTGGCCAGGTTCTGGGCGTCGGGCCCGGTCCCGTCGTACCCCGGCACCTCCAGGATCCACGGCAGCGGCCGCAGTAGGGGATGGGCCAAAAGGCGCGCGAACGCGACCGCGCCGATGGCGCCCTCCCCGATGTTCTCGTGGCGATCCCGGTGCGACCCGAGGGGCGCCTTGGAGTCGTTGGCGTGGATGGCCACCAGCCGCTGGGCAGGGAGGGTGGCCACCAGTTCGTCGATCGTGGCCCGCAGGCCGTCCTCCGTCGCCACATCGTAGCCGCTCCCGTAGAGGTGGGCGGTATCCAGGACAAAGGCAATGGCGGGGTGGTGCTCCAGCCGTTCGAGCAGCGCAGCCAGGTCGCCAAAGGTGCGCCCGATGGTCCGGCCCGCGCCAGCGCACGTCTCCAGCGCGACCAGGGGGCGGGCGGCCAGCCCTTCCGTTTGCTCCAGGGCGCGCCTGATGGCGCGGGCGCACCGCTCCAGTGCCGCATCCGGCGCCAGCGTCATCCCTGAGCCGGGATGCACCACCACTGCCCTGGCCCCGAGTTGGGCGCCGACCACCAGGTGGTCGACCAGGGCCTCGATCGACTGCGTCCACAGGCGTTCATCCGGGGAGGCGAAGTTCATCAGGTAGATCCCATGGGTGAACACCGGCGCGAGGTCCGCGTCGGCGCAGCCCCGCCGGAAGCGGTCGATGTCGGCCGGGTCATGCGCCACGGGCCGCCACGCCGAGGGGTTGCGGCTCCAGATCTGGATCGGGCCGCCCTCGCCGCCGTCGAGGCCGTGCCCCAGGCCAATCCGGCGCGCGTGCTCCAGCGCCCCTCTCACACCGCCGTTCAGGTGTGCGCCCAAGCGTGGTCTCATTGAGTAGACTCTTTCTTCGAGGATAGACTTCGAAATGAGGCGACGTTCTCGATAACGGGCGGCGGCGGGCGCGGTCGTGGACCGCAGGCCGCATGCGGCCGCGTACCGCGTGCGCGCCGAGGCTCCAGTGTACCTCGGCGGGAGCCGGCGGTCAGAGACCGCCGGCCGTATCGAGCAAGGGAAGTCCCCAAGGAAAAGTGCCATGGCTGTCAAACCCCAGGAACCGTTTCAGCGCGTGAGCGTCGACCAGGCTAAGCAGCTCATCGAGCAAGGGGTCAAGCTGATCGACGTCCGCGAGCCGAAGGAGATCACCCAGGACGGCAAGATCCCCAACTCCGAGTTGGTGCCGATGAATACGCTCTTCGCCAACCCGACGCAGTATCTAAAGGAGGACCGCATCCTCTTCTACTGCAAGGTCGGGCAGCGCAGCGCCATCGCCTGCGAGCTCGCGGCCGCCATCGGCTTGAAGCACCTCTACAACCTTGAAGGCGGGATCGAGGCCTGGAAGAAGCAGGGTCTGCCGGTGGAATACAAGTAGGTGCACGGTTCTCGGTTCTCGGTCCCCCGCGGCGTCCCGGCAGCCTTCGGCCGGTAGCCTGCGAACGATGAACTGAGACGCGGGCGCTGAGCGCTGGGCACGGATCGTGCGCGTTGCCATCATCGGCCTGGGCTTGATCGGCGGGTCGGCGGGCATGGCCTTCCGGCGCGCGGGGCATACCGTCGCCGGCTACGCGCGCCGCGCGGCGACGCTCCGGCGCGCCATTGAACTGGGCGCGGTGGATGAGCCGGCAGAGACCCTGGCCCAGGCGGCGCAGGCGGAGGTGCTGGTCCTAGCGGCGCCGGTCCTGGCCATCCGCGACCTGCTGGCGGACCTCGGGCCGCTGCTGCCGTCCGGCGCGATCGTCACGGACGTGGCCAGCACCAAGCGGCAGGTCGAAACCTGGGCGCTGCAGCTCCTGCCGGCGGGCGTCCACTTCGTCGGCGGCCACCCCATGGCCGGAAAGGAGACGGCGGGCATCGACTACGCCGACGGCGCCTTGTTCCGCGGGCGCACCTGGTGCATCGTCCCGCCCCCGCGCGCCAGCGAGGGTGCGGTGGCGGCCGTGGCGCAGCTCGCCGCCGATACCGGAGCGCTCACCATACGCATGACCGCCGCCGAGCACGATGCGATGGTCGCCGCCACCAGCCACCTGCCCTTTACCGTCTCTGCCTTGCTCTGTGACGCCGTGCTCGGCCGCCAGGGGTTCGACCGCCTGGCGCCGGTGGCGGGCCCCGGCCTGCGCGACTTGACGCGCCTGGCCAGCGGCGATGCGCTGATGCACCGGGATATCTGCGTCACCAACCGCGACAACCTGGTGCGTGAGCTGGAGTATTTTTCCCAGCGCCTGGCCGAGGTCACAGCCCTCATCCGCGCCCTCCCTGACGCGGAGCGCGCTTCCGGCGATGGCGCCCTGGCTGCGCTCGAGGACTGGTTCCGGCGCCTGAAGCAGGCTCGCGACGCCTGGCTGCGTGGGGCCGCCTCCTCCGCCGAGCCAGTACCTCCCGCCACTCCGGCCGCCTCCTTCGCCGAGCCAGTACCTCCCGCCACTCAGGCGCCTTCCATCACCTGACTGGACAGCTCGTGTTAGACTTGATGGCAACGACATCGTCAAACGGCGATGACGGGGACGAGTACCCGGTGAGCGAAGCGATAGAGACGGCGGGCCACCGGCTGAAAGCCTGCCGGCAGACGAGCCGGGGAACACCACCCCAGAGCTGACCCGGAAAACGAGCTCGCAGCGGCGTTACCGCCGCGCGCCGGTCCCGGCCGGGACCACGCGCCGCGGGCTTGGCGAACGGGCTCCCGCCAGCCACGGTTATCTGGCCAATGAGTGCAGTCGCGCTCTTGCTTCCCCTCGATCCCTCGATGCTGGATCGGCTCGGCGGGCTTGGCGGGAGCGGGCGCGTCTGAACTTGGGTGGAACCGCGCGAACGCGACGATCCAGCAACACGTGCGCCTCGCGTCCCAGGGTGCTGGGATGCGGGGCGCTTTTCTTTTAGGAACCGGCAAATCTGGATCTTGCACGTGGAGGACACGAGATGGCACAGGCACCTGCAGTCGCTGCCGGCGCAGCGCCGGAGCGACGTGAAGACCTCAGTACGATGCGGCACTCAGCGGCGCACGTGATGGCGGCCGCGGTGCAGCAGATGTTCCCCGACGCGCGGTTCGGTATCGGACCGGCCATTGAGGACGGCTTTTACTACGACTTCGAGCTGCCCCGACCGCTCACGCCCGATGACCTGCCCGAGATCGAGCGCCGCATGCGCGAGATCGTCGCGGCAAACCTGCCGTTCCAGCGCCGCGAGCTGGACGCGGAGGAGGCGATCCGGTACTTCCAGGAGCGTCACCATCCATACAAGGTCGAACTGATCCGTGACCTCGTCGCCGGTGCGGTACACGGTGCTCGCGACGAGGTCGCCGGCAGCCCGGACGCGCGCGCCGTTCAGGGCGGGAAGGTCACGCTCTACCGCCAGGGAGAGTTCGAGGATCTATGCGGCGGGCCGCACGTGGCGCGCACAGGCGACATCGGGCCCTTCAAGCTGTTACGCATCGCCGGCGCCTACTGGCGCGGGGACGAGAAGCGCCCCCAGCTCCAGCGCATCTACGGCACGGCCTGGCCGACGCAGCAGGAGCTGGACGCCTACCTCTGGCGGCTGGAGGAGGCCAGAAGGCGCGACCACCGGCGCCTGGGCACGGACCTGGGGCTGTTCATCTTCAGCGAGCAGGTGGGGGCCGGACTGCCCATCTGGGCCGAGAACGGGTCCATCATGCGCTCGGTGATCGAGGAGTTCTGGAAGGAGGAGCACCGCAAGGCCGGCTATCAGTACGTCTACTCGCCCCACATCGGCCTGCTCGATCTCTGGCGGACATCTGGCCATCTCTCCTTCTACCGCGAGAACATGTACTCGCCGATCCAGGTGGACGAACTCCAGTTCATGCTCAAGCCGATGAACTGCCCCTTCCACATCCAGGTCTACAAGCGGCGCGTGCGCTCGTACCGCGAGCTCCCCGTCCGCTACAACGAGCTGGGGACGGTCTACCGCTACGAGCCCGGCGGCACGCTGCACGGCCTGCTCCGCGTGCGGGGCTTCACCCAGGACGATTCGCACATCTTCTGCCGGCCCGACCAGTTGGAGGCGGAGATCAACGGCGTGCTCGACCTGGGCCTGCGCCTGTGGCGCACGCTTGGCTTCCACGAGTACCAGATCGAGCTGGCTGTGCGGGACCCCAATAACCTGGACAAGTACATGGGCACGGATGAGGAGTGGGCCCAGGCTGAGGCCGCGCTAGAGCACGCGCTTGTCGCCCATGGCCTACCCTACCGGCGGGCCGAGGGCGAGGCCGTCTTCTACGCCCCGAAGATCGACATCCATCTGGTGGACGCCCTGGGCCGGAAGTGGCAGTGCAGCACCATCCAGGTGGACTTCAACCTGCCGGAGCGGTTCGACCTCACCTACATCGCTGAGGACGGGCGCCAGCACCGGCCGTTCATGGTGCACCGCGCCCTGCTGGGGTCGCTGGAGCGGTTCTTTGGCCTGCTCATCGAGCACTATGCCGGCGCCTTCCCCGTCTGGCTGGCGCCAGTCCAGGCCATCGTCCTGCCCATTGCCGACCGCCACAACCAGTATGCGGCGCGGGTCCAGCAAGCGCTCCAGGCGCGCGGATTGCGGGCGCAGCTCGACGATCGCTCGGAGCGGGTCAACGCCAAGATCCGCGACGCGCAGCTGCAGAAGATCCCGTACATGCTGGTCGTCGGCGACCGAGAGGTGGAGCAGGGGACCGTCGCCGTCCGCCTGCGCAGCGGTGAGAACCTCGGTCCCCAGGCGCTGGACGACGTGGTCGAGCGCATCGCTCGCGAGAACGCTGCACGGACCTAGCCTGGCTTCTTCACGGCCACCAGCAGTCCCCTCTCCCTGTGGGAAACTTCCCTCTCCCACAGGGA
>DAOTTI010000049.1:0-25320 GCA_034437795.1 Chloroflexota bacterium
CCGGTCGGCGGCGGGCGCCGGCGCGGCCAGCCGGTCGGGCTCGGCCCAGCCGAGGAACCGGTCGAGGTAGTAGGGAGTGTCGAGCCGCTCCTCGCGCACCCCGGCCGGCGTGGCTGAGATCATGCGCCCGTTCCCGAGGTAGATGCCGGCGTGGCCGTTGAAGCCATTGGTCTCATCGGCCGCGAAGTAGAGCAGGGCGCCGGGGGGCGCGTCCTGCCACGCCAGCCTGCCGTGGTGGGTGACCAGCGCCCGCGCCGCCGCGATCGCCGTTGGATAGACGTTCCTGGTGCCGTACGCTTCCTCCACGAACCGCTGGCACAGGTTGTTCCAGTCCTGGCGGCCAAGCTGCCGGCGGGCCCACGTGACGGCGCGCCCAGCCAGCTGCGTTGCGCCCGCGCTGGCGCCTGTTGCGGTCAGGCCATTGGGCCCGTTCAGGGCCGGAGGCAGGCCGGGCGCCAGCCGCTCCGCCAGCAGGGCGGGAAAGGGGGCTGCGGCCTGGCTCCTCGGCAGGGCGGCGACGGACGCCGGCCCGCGGGCGCCGCCCGACCTGAGCGGCCGCGCCGGGCCGGCGGTGCCGAGAGGGCTGGTCAGCGCCGCCAGGCGAGCCGCCGGCGATCTAGGGGCCGGATTGGGCATCGGTCAGGTGGAGCATAGCGGGTGGGAAGCGCTGCGCGGGGGGAGATAGGAAGGCTGTCGCCCCCCAGGCGGATACACTGTAGAGGAAGCCTGCTGCATGCCAACCCAGCCAAGCAAGCGACTGGAGGTGGTGCCCAACCCGCACCCCTATCGGGACTACGAGGTCGAGTTGACCTGTCCCGAGTTCACCTGCGTCTGCCCGATCACCGGCCAGCCGGACTTCGCCACCTTCACCATCACGTACGTCCCCGACGAGAAGCTGGTCGAGCTCAAGTCGCTCAAGCTCTATCTGTGGTCCTACCGTGAGGAGGGGCACTTCCACGAGGACGTGACGAACCTGATCCTGAACGACCTTGTGGAGGCGGTCCGCCCGCGGCGCCTCACCATCGTCGGCGAGTTCAACGTGCGGGGCGGGATCCGCACCGTGGTCCGCGCGTCGTACTCCAGGGATTCAGCCTAGCGCTCGTCAACCACCAACTGCGGGGACGAGGAGAAGAGGCGAACTGGAGAACGCTGGGCGTGCGCAATAGGTCCGGCTGGCGCCAGGCTATGGCCCTCGTTCCCCCCGCCGCGTCGGAGCGGGGGCGGTGGAGCCCAGCCGCCCGGCTGTGACCCTCATGCCCCCTCTCCCGCGTGCGGGAGAGGGGGCCAGGGGGTGAGGTCTGCTGCGGCCGATGCTCCGGAAGTTCCGCGCACACCCGAGAACGCTGTAAATGGGGATTGACCGAGCGCTAGCCGGCAATCCCCTGCAGATGTGTCTCTACGCTACTCACTCCTGCGCCCTGGCCAGGCGGACGGCGGGGGCGGAACGCAGGGCGTCGATCAGGGCGGTGGCCACGGCGGCGCGGTGGCGCTGCCACCATTCGAGCGCCGGCACGTCCTCCATCGCCAGGTGGTCGGTGCGCGCGCTGCCCTTGCGGTAGTGCTCCTCGAAGACCCACAGGCTGTGCACGCGGTAGACCCAGTAGAGGTCCGGCATGGCCTGGCACTCCTCCACCGTCAGGGGCGCCTCGGCGGCGTAGCCATGGAGGAACGCCCGCAGGCGGGCGCCGCCGCTGGCCAGGTCCTGCGGCAGGTTGAGGGCCACGTCCAGGGCGCGGATGATCTCCCAGGCGCGCGGCCCGTGGGCGGCCAGCTCCCAATCGATGATGCCGGTAATCGAGCCGTCTGCGCCGAAGAAGAGGTTCCGGTCGTGGAAGTCGCCGTGCAGGAGCTGGACGGGCAGCCAGGCGAAGGCGGCCAGGGGCGGCATGCCCGTAGCGAGCAAGGTGCGGCGATAGCCGAAGCTGGTCAGGGCCCGCAGATCGAAGGCGTCCGGCGCGCGCTTGGCTTTGATCTGCGCCTCGTACCCCGCCATCTCGGCGGCGCATTGGGCGGAGTCCCAGAGCAGCTTGGGCGGGAAGCGGGCGGCCTCGTGGGCCGGAAGCTGGGCCAGCACGGTGTGCAGCCGGCCAAGAGTGCGCCCCATCTCCGCGGCCAGGTCCGGCCCGATCGCCTCAGGCCTGAGCTGGCGGCCGGTGACGAACGGGAATACCGCCCACAGTCGGCCACCCGCCCGCAGGAAGGTCTCGCCGCCGGGCGCGGCCAGCGGCGCCACCGCCGGCACGCCGTGCGCGGCGGCGAAGGCGATCAGCCGGTGCTCGCGCGCCACGGGCGCTGGGTCGACGTACCGGTAGCCCTTGAGGAAGAAGTTGCCACGGGCAGTGGCGGCGCGCAGGTTCTGGTTCAGTAGCCCGGTCGCAATCACCTCGGCTTCGAGCAGGGCCCCCAGCCCGAACCGCTTAACCACCTCATCGGCCACACGCAGGGCGGCGGGAGGGGCGCTGCTCGAGGCGGGTGCGAAGCCGGCCGCGTCCACCATGGGCTCATTTCAACCTTACCCAAGTGGCGGCGCGACGCAAGGGCCGCCCGGGCCCTGCAGCGCCCGGGCCAGAAGGTCACGCTTCGCCGGCCGGGGCGCCGGTCGTGCGCCGCGCCAGCGGTGACGTCCCCCGGGGCGAAACCAACGGCGGCGGGACCGAGGCGATTACGCTTCGCCGGCCGGGGCCGGCGCCTCCTCGGTCACCGGCACAGCCTCCGCCTGCTGCGCCTCGGCCGCCGGCATGGCCTGCCCCTCCGTGACGGTGATCACGCCCACCATGTTGGCGTGCAGGTCACAGAAGTAGCTGTAGGTGCCCGGGATGGTGAAGGTAAACGACCACGAGCCTCCAGGGGCGATCAGCGGGGATTCGAAAGCCGGGTCGATGCGGTTCTCCCAATCCGCGGGCAGGACGTCGTGCTCCTCGCCGTCAAGATTGACCCACGTCACAGTTGTGCCCGGGGGGACCTGGTACTCGGTAGGCAGGAACTGGTTGCCCTGCATAAGCACGACGTTGGCCATGGCGGCCGGGTCGCCGACCGGTGACTGGGCCAGCGCCGCCGGGGCACTGGCGAGGATCAGCGCGGCCGCCAGGGCGCCGAGCGCGCTTCGCTTGAATAAAGACATGAGGGGTCCTTCCTTCTCCGCCCGTGCCGCCTGTTCGCCGGCACAGCCTGTGCTTCTTCTCCGTCTTCGCTCCAAGCATACGAAACGGCGCCCCTCTTCGGATGGGCGGGGGCCTATCCGCTGCTCCCGCCCTGACGCGGAGACGCGGCGAGGCGGCGACACGGTGACGCGGAGCCACTGTGACGCGGAGACGCGGAGACGCGGAGACGCAGGGAGAGCCTTTTCCCCTCGCTCGCGGCCAGCGTTCCCCCGCTCCGACACGGAGACGACACGGAGCGGGGGGCGGCGGGGCCCAGCCGCACGGTGGGGCGGCGTGGGGCAGGGGTGCGGCGCGGCCCCGGCCGAAGGGGGTGAGGGCCGCTCCCCACTTTCCTGCGTGTGGGAGAAGGGGTTAGGGGGTGAGGGCTGCTCCCCGCGTCTCCGTGTCTCCGCGTCTCCGCGTCGGGGCGGAGGGCAAGGAGTGGACGACTTCCAGGCTGTAGCCGACTGGATTGACAGGCGCGCCTGGTGGACGGGTACCCTGGAAGCAGACCGGAGCAACTGTGGCCAAGTTTTACATCACCACCGCCATCGACTACCCGAACGGGCCGCCGCACATCGGGCACTCGCTGGAGAAGATCGCCGCCGACGCCGTCGCCCGCTATCACCGCCTGCAGGGAGACGACACCTACTTTTCCATGGGCTTAGACGAGAACAGCCAGCACGTGGTGACGGCGGCGCAGGCCAACGGGGTGCCGCCACGCGAGTGGATCGACCGCATGGACGAGGCCTTTCGACGGGCCTGGCGCGACCTGGAGTGCTCCTTCGATCGCTGGATCCGCACCACAGAGCCGGCCCACTTTCGCGCCTCGCAGGAGCTGTTC
Organism: Chloroflexota bacterium; assembly: GCA_034437795.1. Lineage (GTDB taxonomy): Bacteria > Chloroflexota > UBA11872 > UBA12225 > UBA12225 > DAOTTI01. Next base: position 3,985 of record DAOTTI010000049.1, read on the forward strand.
CGGCGGGCGCAGGCGGCGGGGGATATCTATAAGGGCACCTACGCCGGGTATTACTGCCCGAACTGCAACGCCTTCTACACCGCCGAGGAGCTGACGCCCCAGGGCACCTGCCCGGACCATACCACCATCAGGCCGGAGTGGCTGGAAGAGGAGAACTACTTCTTCGCGCTCTCTCGATACACGGACCGGCTGCGCCAGCACGTGGAGGCGCATCCAGAGTTCATCGTGCCGGCCACCTGGCGCGCCGAGGTGATCGCCACGCTGCGGCAGGGGCTGCGGGACTTCTCCGCTTCGCGCCGCGTGCGGCCCAGCGCGCTGGTGGACGGCAAGCCCTGGGGCGTGCCCGTGCCGGGCGACCCCGACCACGTCATCTACGTGTGGTTCGACGCGCTGACGAACTATCTCACCGCCGCCGGCTTCCCCGACGATCCCGCGCGCTTTGAACGCTACTGGCCGGCCGACGCCCACGTAATCGGCAAGAACATCACGCGCTTTCACTGTCTGTACTGGCCGGCCATGCTGATGTCGGCCGGCCTGCCCCTGCCGAAGAGCGTGGCGGTGCACGGCTTCATGACCCTGGAAGGGCAGCGCATCTCCAAGACCACGGGGAACATCGTCGATCCGGTGGAGCTGGCGGCCGAGTTCGGCGCCGACGCCATCCGCTACTACCTGCTGCGGGACGTCTCGTTCGACAGCGACGGGGACTTCGTCCGCGCCAACCTGATCCAGCGCTACAACGCGGACCTGGCCAACGACCTGGGCAATCTGCTCAACCGGACAGTGAGCATGATCGGGCGCTACTGCCAGGGGGCAGTGCCAGAGCCGGGGGGCGCCCTGACGGAGCGGGAGGAGGACGTGCGCCGCGTGGCTCGCGCCGCCGGCGAGGCCACGGCGACGGGGCTGGAGCAGTGGGACTTCGACGGCGCGCTGGACGGCGCCTGGCTGCTGGTGCGCCGCGCCAACCAGTACATCGACGAGAGCGAGCCGTGGCGCCTGGCCCGCGACCCGGCCCAGGGCGAGCGTCTGCGGACAGTGCTCTATTACGCCGCCGAGTCGGTGCGCCTGCTGACCATCTATCTGGCGCCCTTCATGCCGGGGGCGACGGCGAAGATGCGCCGGCAGCTGGGCCTGCCGGCGCTGGCAGCGGGAGCCTGGCGCGACGAGACCGGCTGGGGCGGGCTGGCCCCCGGCACGCTGGTGGAGCGGGCCCAGCCGGTGTTCCCGCGCATCGAGGGCGCGCCGGGCCCGCAGGCCGGGCCGGTAGCCGGGCGCCCCTGAGCGCGCCAGCGACCAGTCCTTTCCCCCAATGGAGCGAGGGGCCGCTTCGCGGGCGGCAGTGAGCGCTCCTTCAGTCCCCTCTCCCAAAGGGAGTGGGCCAGGGTGACGGCTCCTCATTCACGGCCGACGAGGGGTCACGTCTCCCTTTGGGAGAGCGGGAGCCCGCCAAGCGGGCGGCGGTGTGGGCTCCACTCATCAAGAAGCCATGGCTTACGTCAGCCGGCGGCGCGTTCTTCTGGCGCCGGCCCACGGCGGCTGAGCCGCGCCAGGACCCAATCGGCCAGCGCGGGCGCCAGCGGGGCCAGGGCGAACTCCAGCCGGCCGTACCAGGGAATGGTCACGTCGCCTGCGCCGCTGCGCACGCAGCGCATGATCACCTCCGCCACGTCCTCGGCCGAGACGCCCCACCGGCTGAACCGATCCTTGAACCACGGCGGGCGACCGCTGACCTGGGCGGCGCGGCCGAACTCTGTGCCCCGCACGGGTCCCGGGCTGACCACGCTGGCGCGGACGCCGCTGCCACGGAGCTCGACGCGCACGGCCTCGGTGGCGCGGACCAGGGCGGCCTTGGCGGCGCAGTACGCGCCAAGCTGGGGGATGCCCCGTGCGGCGGCCAGCGAGGCCACGTTGACGATGTGCCCCTCACCCTGCTGGCGCATGTGCGGGATGGCCGCGCGCATCGCCGCCAGCGGGCTCAGCACGTTGACCGCAAAGAGCCGCTCATAATCATCGGGGTGGCCGTCTTCGATGCGGGCGTAGAGGGCATAGCCGGCGTTGTTCACCAGGACGTCGATCCGCCCCAGGCGCACAATCGTGGCCGTGACGAGATAGGTAGCCATGGCGTGCTCGGAGAGGTCCAGGGGAAAGACGTGGGCGTGCGTCCCGAGGCGACGGATCTCTCCCGCCAGCCGGTGCAACTCGCCCTCGCGCCGGGCGCAGATCACCACCTGGGCGCCGGCGCGCGCCGCTGCCAGGGCGGTGGCGCGCCCGATGCCGCTCGAGGCGCCGGTCACCACCACCACGCGTTCATGGAGGGGCCACATGATTGGGGTACCAGATGCCGGCCGGCGGGCGCTACACTGGGGGCTGTTGTAGCATCCGGCGAGGGCGATGACCGGACGCTGGCTGGCGCCACGCGGCAGGCTGGAGCAGGCGCTCGGCGCCGCCGGCGCGGCAGGGAGCGGGCTCCTGGCCGCCTTCCTGGCCGGGGGCGGAGAGCTGAACGGCGCGGCAGGGGCTGCGGCCCTGGCCGCCTGGGGCGCGGCCGCAGGCGTCTGGCGCCTGGGCGCGGCGATCGCCCGCTGTGAATGCGCCACCCTGGGCCGCCGCGCGGCGTGCGTCCACACGGCGGTACCCCTGATCTCCCTGGTCACGGCCTGGCCCCTGCTGGCCCTGGCGGCGGTGAACCCCGTGGCGCGGGAGCAGCTCCTGAATGCGCGCCTGCCAGTCGGGCTCTATCTCGCAGGGTGGGTCGCCGCCGCGCTGGCCGGCCTGGCCATCTGGGTGTGGGCGCCGGCAGGGCCTGGAGAGCGCGAGGCGCCCCAGAGCGCACCCGGCGCGTCCGGCTCGCCGGTGGCGAGACGGCAAGACGAGAGGAGGGGCGCAACCGGCGACGTGTGGTCAGAGAGAGCAAGCCACTGGTGGATCGCCCTGCCGCTCCTGGCCGCGGCCGGGGCCCTCTATTGGAGCGGGGCGATCATCGACCCGCTGCAGCACCGCGGCTTTCCGGACTATGTGACGCAGATGAAGGGCGCGCACCGTCTATTGGCCGGCGCTCTGCCCTACGACCCCGCCGTTCGGGTGTGGACTGACGTCAACCTGCCGCCGATCACGCTCCTGCTGCTGTTCGCTCCATTCACGGTCTTCCCCGACGCGGCGGGCCGCCTGCTGTACTTTGCCCTCAATCACCTGGCCTTCCTGGCCGGCCTGGCCCTGCTCCTGCCGGTCGCTCACCCGAAGCGCGGGGCGGTCCCGCCCCTGATCTGGGCCAGCGTGGTGCTCCTGCTGGCCGCCGGCTTTCAGCCCTGGCAGGACTCGCAGCGCCTGGGCCAGCAGAATGGGATCGTCTTTTTCTTCCTGGCGGCGACGGCGGCGGCCCTGCTTACGGGGCGGGACGCGGTGGCGGGCGCCGCGCTGGCCCTGGCGCTGATCGGCAAGCCGTCGTCAGCGCTGCTCGGTCTCTATCTGCTCTTTGCCGGGCGATGGCGGGCGGTAGGGGCGGCGCTGGCCACCGGCCTGGGCGCCTCCCTGGTGACGCTGCCATGGGCCGGCCTGGAGAACTGGCGGTTCTACCTGGTGGAGAAGCTGCCGGAGATCCTGGCCGGTACGCCCCAGCAGTCGAACGTGGCGCTGCTGGCCCTGCACGCCCGCCTCTTCCTCCCAACGGAGGCGCTCTCCAGCTTCGACGCCATGCCCGACCTGCCGGCGGCGCAGGCCATGACGCGCGTGGCGCAAGGATTGGGCGCGCTGGCGCTGTGGCGGCTGGCCCGCTCCCCGCGGCAGCGTGACGACCGCGCCGGCCAGCTCCTGGCGTTTGGTACGGCGCTGGCGCTCTCCCTCTCGCTGGTGGGCCACGCCTGGCAGAGCTACGTCACGTGGCTGCTGATTGCCTTTGTGCCCCTGGCGGATCCGGCGGCGTGGCAGGGCCTGGCACGCTCAGTGCGGCCGGTGGTCGCAACACTGGCCGCCGCCTGCTACGCCTCGCTGGCGCTGTACGATGTGGCGCTGTACAAGGTGGTGGGGCACAGCGGCCCGCTGGCCGCGGCCGTTGCGTCGCTCCCCAACGTGGCGCTACTGGTCTACGCCTTCCTGCTAGCGGTCTTGCTGATGAATGGCCGCAACCCCGACGCGGCCACCTGAACTCCCAGTTACGCATTACGCATCTCCAACCTCCCATCCTCTACTCCCACCACCACCTTCTGCCCCGGCACAAGCGTCCCGTTCACCAGACGCTCCGAGATGGCGTCTTTGACGTAGGTCTGGAGGATGCGGATCAGCGGCCGGGCGCCGAGCTCCGGCTCCTGGTGCTGGTCTAGCAGCCACTCCCTGGCGCTGGCCGAGACCTCCAAGGTGATGCCCTGGGCCGCGAGCTGGCGGGCCAGCTTGGCCAGCATCAGGTCCAGGATCCTGGCCAGCGCCGGCCGGTCGAGCGGATCGAAGACGATGATGGCGTCCAGCCGGTTCAGAAACTCGGGACGGAAGTGGCGCCGCACCGCGGCCATCACCGCCTCTTTGGGTGTGGTGCCGGCCGGAAGCTCGTCCGGGTACGTCAGGGCGCGGCTGCCCAGGTTCGAGGTCATGACCACGACCGTATTGCGGAAGCTCACCACGCGCCCGTGGCTGTCCTGCAGCTGCCCCTGGTCGAACACCTGCAGGAAGAGGTCGTAGACGTCGGGGTGGGCCTTCTCCACCTCATCCAGCAGGATCACCGCGTACGGGCGCTGGCGCACTCGTTCCGTAAGCTGCCCGCCCTGCTCATAGCCCACGTAGCCCGGCGGTGCCCCGATCAGCCGCGCCACGGTGTGCTTCTCCATGTACTCGGACATATTGAGGGTGATGACGGCGTCCTCCGCCCCGAAGAGAAACTCGGCCAGCGCCAGGGCGCTCTCCGTCTTGCCCACCCCCGTCGGCCCCAGGAAAAGGAAGGAGCCGATGGGGCGCTTGGGGTCCTTGAGGCCGGTGCGGGCGCGCCGCACGGCGCGCGCCAGCGCGCTAATGGCGGCGTCCTGGCCGACCACGCGCTGGTGCAGGATCTCCTCCATACGGGCCAGACGATCCCGCTCCTGGCCGGCGATCTGGCCGATGGGTATGCCGGTCATCTGGTGAAGGGCCTGCGCCACGTCCGCCTCGTCCACGATGGTGTCCGGCGCTCCATCCCCGCCTTGCCCGGACGGCGCCTCCCCCGTGAAGAGCGCGGTGTGGGAGAGGCGCACGAGGGCGCAGGCGCGCTGCAGCAGGCGCACGGCCGCCGACGGCTGCGGTTCCGAGAGATACTGGCGCGAGAGGGCGCCGGCGGCCGGCAGGGCGGCCTCGGCCACCGTGACCTGGCTGTCCTGCTCCATGGCCGGCTTGACGGCGGCCAGCACCGCCAGCGTCTCCGCATCATCCGCCGGCGGCACCACGAGGGGGCGCAGATGGTCACGCAGCACGGGATCCGGCTCCAGATGGCGGGTGTAGAGCGGGGGCGTGCTTGTCCCCAGGACGCGCAGCCGGTCTTCCAGCAGGGCCTGCCGGAGCGCCACGCCGGCTTCGGCGAAGCCGGCCAGCGCCGAGGCGCCGAAGAACTGGTGGATGTCCGGCAGGGCCAGGATGGCGCCCCTGGCGGCGTCGATGGCCTGGCGGATCACCAGTTCGGGCCCGTCGAGCAAGGCAGCGGGAGCAACCGCGTACACCGCTTTGGGAACGCCGGGCAGCGGGCCGCGCGCCAGCACCTGGGCCAGGGCCTGCACCAGCGAGCGCCGCCCGACCCCTGGCTCGCCCAGCAGGACGACGCTGGTGCGGGGCTGCGCCAGCAGATTGGCCATCTGCCTGAGCAGGGCGCTACGCTCCGCCACGAGCGGGCGCCGGCCGGCCTTGATCTGGCCGACGAGGTCGGTGACGGCGCCGTCCAGCGTGGCCTCACCATCGCCTTCTGCCCCGCCGTGGCGCGCCGCCAGGCGCGGCGGGAGCGGGATGCCGGCCGACACCGCCCGCACGCCGGGAGCAGCGATGCCGGCGCGTTCGAACGTGGATGTGGCCGGCGTGTCCTGCTCCAGCAGCGCAACCAGCAGATGGTCGGTGCCGGCCACAGGCTTACGCTGCTCGGCGGCCAGCTGTCTCGCCCGCTCGAGCACGCGCGCCAGGTCCGGCGCCACCTGAAACGGCTCACCGCGATAGCGGTAGACGGCCCCACCTGGCGCCAGCGACTCCTGCAGGTCCCGCAGGCCCGCCTCCAGGCGCAGGCGGAGCTCGAACAGGTCGACGCCGAAGTAGGCGCGCAGCAGCTTGCTGGCCAGGCTATCGCTCTGCTTGAGCAGCGCGGTGGCCAGGTGGTCGGCCGTGACGGTGCGATGGCCGCGGTTGCGCGCGATGACGGTGGCCAGGTCGATGGCGCGGATCGCCTCCGGCGAGAAGCCGCTGGTACTGAGCTCAGACATGTCCCCGTCCAGGACGGCGGCTCGTCGCGCCGTCCGCCGGCGGCTCGGGCCAGGCCGGCGCTGCCGTCCAGCGTGCGACGAGCTGCGAATACGGAGAGTGTACCCTTGGGCGGCCAGGGGGCGGCGCCGGCGGCCGCTGGCCGAGGGGTACGGCTGGCCGGCTGTGGCGCCCTGGCGACCATGGAGCAGCGCGTGGTATGGCGCTGGTAGACGAGCGAACGCAGTACCTCAATCTGGCGCAGATCGATGCCGCCTGCCGCGAGGTGGCCGCACGCCTGCTGGTGGGACGCGAGGCGCTGATCCCTGCCCTGCGCCGCGAGCTGATCACCGTCAGCGCGAACGGGCTGCGGGCGAGCGCCCTGGGGCAGGGGCTGTTCGGGCCCTACGCCCCGCGCCCGGGCCTGCTGGCCGTGGCCGGCCCGGGTGGCACGGGAAAGACGTACTTTGGCGAGTTGCTGGCCCGCGTCCTCTACGGCGAGCACTTCGCCCGCCACCTGATTTACGTCAACTGCCGCGCCTACCTCGCGGCGCGGGCGGCGCCCATCCCCCGCGCGAAGCTGGAGGCGGGGCCGGTCGCCATCGTGACGCTGGATGGCGTGGAGGCGCTGGCCGAGCTGCCGCCGGCGGCAGCGGTGTGGGCTGACGCCCTGCGCTCGGGCCGCGCGTCGCTGCCGGCGATCAATGAGCGAGGGGAGGTGACGCCGGTGGAGCTGTCGTTCCACCGCGCGCTGGTGGTAGCCATCGCCAACGTCGCCCGCGACAAGGTGCTGCACGTTGGCTTCCACCCCGTGGCGGCGCGGCCGGTCGGGCAGGAGACGGCGGACCGGATTATCCGCGATGACCTGGCGCGGCTCCTGGAAGGGACCCTGGCCGAGGTCTTCTCGCAGGAGCGCTGGCTCATCCTCCCGCCGCTGGACCAGAGCGGGATGCGCCGGCTGGTCGCGCTCCAGCTCCGCTCGCTGGCGGAGCGGCTCCCGCGCGGATCGCCGCCCATCGAGATCACCGAGCCGGCGGCCCAGCGCCTGATCGACCTGGCCCTGGCGTCGCGCTCCCCGAACAAGACCCTCTCCCTGGTCGAGGTGATCCAGTCGGTGGTGGAGCCGCCGGTCAACGAGGCCCTGCTGGCGGCCGCGGCGCCGGTACCCCTGCGCGTGCGCGTGAGCCTCCGCGATGGCCGGCCCCTGGCGGAGGTGGCCCATGCCTGAGCTGCCCGACGTCGCCGTCTACGTCTCATGCCTGCAGGCGCGCCTGCTTGGCCACCCCCTGGAGGCCATCCGCATCGCCAGCCCCTTTGTGCTGCGCTCGGTCCGCCCGCCGGTCACGGCCGCGCACGGCCGGCGGGTGGCAGCGGTGCGGCGCCTGGGCAAGCGGATCGTGCTGGCGCTCGAAGGGGAGCTCTTCCTGGTCATCCACCTGATGATCGCGGGGCGGCTGCACTGGCGCGACCGCACGTCCCTTGAGCGAAACGAACCAGGCGCGAAGATCCCTTCCAGGGTGGGCCTGGCCGCCTTCGACTTTCCCGTAGGAACCCTGCTCTTGACCGAGGCGGGCACGAAGAAGCGGGCGTCGCTGCGCCTGGTGGAGGGCGAGGCGGCCCTGGCAACGCTCAATCCAGGCGGGCTGGAGGTGCTGGAGGCCGATCTCCCCAGCTTCCGGTGCGCGCTGACGCGGGAGAACCACACCCTCAAGCGAGCGCTCACGGACCCGCGCCTGTTCAGCGGGATCGGCAACGCCTATTCGGACGAGATCCTGCACCGCGCCCGGCTGTCCCCCGTGCAGCTCACGCAACGCCTGGCGGATGCGGAGATCGAGCGCCTGTTCCATGCCTGCCGCGAGACGCTGCTCGATTGGATTGCGCGCCTGCAGGCTGAGACTGGTGATGGCTTCCCTGACCGCGTCACGGCCTTCCGTGAAGGAATGGCCGTCCATGGGCGGTTCCGGCAGCCCTGCCCCGTCTGCGCGGCGCCGGTACAGCGGATCGTCTACGCCGAGAACGAGGCGAATTACTGCCCACGGTGCCAGACGAACGGCCGGCTGCTGGCCGACCGCGCCCTCTCGCGCCTGCTGAAGGGGGACTGGCCGCGCACTCTGCCCGACGAGCCCTCGTGATCGCGCGTACCGCAGCCCTCACTACCGCACCTGCAGCGCGCCCGCCTCGTAGGTGATACCGAGCGGCCGGAGCAGCACGCGCCTGGGGCCGCGCTCCACCGTCCCAGCGTGCAGCAGTTCGGCGCCAGCGCGACGCGCCACTTGCTGCGCCTGCGGCACGGCGCCCTCCGCGACGTAGAAGGCGAAGCCGCCCCCCATATTGAACGTGCCGTAGGCCTCTTCGTCGGACAGGGCCAGCTGCTGCTGAATGAAGGCGAGCACCGGCGGCACGGGCGGGAGCCGGTCGATGACGTAGGTGAGGTCCCGGTCCGCCCGCATCAGCTTGCGCCAGCCGTGCCCGGTGATAGGCGAGGCATAGTGCACGGGCACGCCGGCATCCTGGAGTGCCTCCACCAGCGACCCGTACAGCGGCGCCGGATCAAGCAGGACCTCCCCGTAGCCGCGCCCGGCCGGATCGCCTGGGACCGGCGTGGCGTACCCGCCGGGCAGGCGCCGCGCCAGCTCGCGGGCCAGCGTCAGGCCATTGGCGTGAATGCCGGTGGAGGGAGCGACCAGAATGGCGTCGCCGGGCGCAAGGCGCTCGGCGGAGAGCAGACGCTCCTTCGGGCGGATAATGCCTACCGCCGCCCCTGCCAGGTCGATCACGCCCGGCTGGATGATGCCGGCAAGGGTCTGCGTCTCGCCGCCCCCCCAGGCGGCGCCTGCCTCAGCGCAGGCCTCGGCCCAGCCCCGGACCAGGTCGGCCACCCGCTCCCGGTCGGCAAACCAGCCAGAATCGCCCGCCGCCCAGTACGCGCTGACCGCGAGCGGCACGGCGCCGACCGCCGCCAGGTCGTTGAGGATGGTGGCCACCGCGTCACGCGCCACCTGGTCGTAGTGGCTGCGGCCGGTAATCGCGCGGACGGCATCGGCGACGAGGTTCTTGGTCCCCAGCCCTTCTGTCAACGTGGCGAGATAATGGTCGCCGGCATCGATGACGTAGGCGGCGTCCCCGCGGCTGGCAGGCACCTCGGCATAGCCACGGCGCGCCAGCAGGGCACCGGTGCGCCGCGCGGCGTCCTGGGCCAGGCGCTTGGCGGGATCAAGGATGCCATAGTCCACGCCAGCGGCCGCATAGGCGCCGTCAGTCGGCACGGTCGAGGCCACGACGGGATGATAGGCGCCACGCCACTGGCACCGCCAGCTCAGCGGCGCATCCGCCGAGCTCCGGGCTCCTGAACCTATCCGCGAGCTCCTGGCTCCTGAAACCTATCTGACACAGGAAGTAGCACGAGGTTGCCGACCGCGCCATCTAGGCCATGCTCTGCGTTCCAAGCCCGCACTTGCCACGACGTCGGCCGTCGTCCCCCTCTCCCGCATCTGGCAGCCGCGTCGGCCGGCCCAAGCCGCACGGCCGTGGCCCTCGTCCCTCTCCGTGTCGGAGACGGGGCGGCGAGGCCAAGCCGCATGGCCGTGGCCCTCGTCCCTCTCCGTGTCGGAGCGGGGGCGAGGGGGTGAGGTCTGCTCCTCCCTCGCGGCGCGGCCCCGGCCGAAGGGGGTGAGGTCCGTCCCCCTCTCCCGCGTGCCGGAGAGGGGGCAAGGGGGTGAGGGCTGCTGCCCGCGTCTCCGTGTCCCCGCGTCGGCGCAGGGGGCGGCGGGGCCAGGGCCGGCATCTCCCTGCCTCATCCGCCCCACTGGTTGGTAGCATGGTCGCCGGCAAGAGACCGGCGACGCGTCATGGCCAACCTGCTCATCACCGGAGGCGCGGGATACGTCGGGGCGGTCGTGACCGGCGCCTGCCTCGACGCCGGCCACCACGTCACCGTGCTCGACTCCCTGGAAGCGGGCGGCCAGGGGCTGCTGGGCTACGCGCCACACTCGCGCTTCCGGTTCGTGCGCGGCGACGTCCGCGATCCCCGCGCGCTGCGCGAGGCGCTGCCGGGGCAGGACGCCATCATACACCTGGCGGCGGTCGTCGGCTTCCGTGCCTGCAACGCCGATCCACAGCGCGCCGTCTCGGTCAACGTCGACGGCACGCGCGCCCTGCTCGCCGCCCGCCAGCGGGGGCAGCTCCTGCTCTACGCCTCGACCGGCAGCGTCTACGGCGCAGTCCCAGGTGGCGTGTGCCACGAAGGGGTCGATCCCGCGCCCCTCTCGCTCTACGGCCGCACCAAGTTCCAGGCCGAGCGCCTGGCCCTGGATGCCGGCGATGCGGTCGCCCTTCGCTTTGCCACCGCCTTTGGCGTCTCGCCCCGCATGCGGCTCGATCTGCTAGTCAACGAGTTCGTCTACTCGGCCAGGCGCCGCGGCTATCTCATCGTCTACGACAAGGACGCGCGGCGCACCTTCATCCACGTCCGCGACATGGCGCGGGCCTTGCTGTTCGCGCTCGAGCGCTTCCCGACCATGGCCGGCCAGGTCTATAACGCCGGCTGCGAGCGCCTGAACCTCACCAAGGATGACGTGGCGCGCCTCATTCTCGCCCGCCAGCCGTTCTTTCTGACCTATGGGCCGGTCGGCGCGGATGAGGACCGGCGCGACTACGCCGTCTCCTACGCCAAGCTCCGCGCCGCCGGCTTCGAGACCCAGGTCACCATGGAGATGGGCATCGACGAGCTGCTGCGCGCCGTCGACCTGCTCGAGTGGCGCGCCCCCTATGGCAACGTCTAACCCCGATGCTCCACTGTCACCAGCGTGACCTCAGTGCTACCAGCGTGACCTCAGTGCCACCAGCGTGACCTCAGTGCCACCAGCGTGGCGAGCCAAACCCTTGCCTGCGTCTCAGGTACCCCAGCCCAGGGGCGCATGGCCGACCCCTCACATGCGGCGCCCTCACCACCGCCCGCTCTCCCAAGCGACGACGGGACTCCTGGCTGGCCATGAAGCAGCCAGGCTAGATCACCCCATGAGTGAGAAGCTGAGTAGCTACGAACCTTGAACTTTGAACCTTGAACTTTGAACCTTGAAGTCCGGTTACGCATGGCACAGCCGGCGAGGCAGGCGGTTGTCGGTCCGGACCAGCTCCGCCAGCAGGCGCTCCTTCAGCTCCAGCTTGAGCGCCCGCGCCTCAGGCGCCTGCCACAGGTTGTGCAGCTGCCCCGGGTCGCGGCGCAGATCGAACAGCTCGCCAAAAGGCTGCTCCCCGTCATCGCCGACGTACGTCGTGAGTTGGTGCGTCTCGGTGATCAACGTGCGCAGGCGCAGGCCGAGATAATCCTCGTCATTCTCGACCACCACTGCGTCCTGCACGCGGTCGCGCTCCCCCGTGAGCACCGGCACCAGCGAGCGCCCCGGCCACGGTGCCATCATGCGGCTGGTCTCGGGGCTGGCCGCCGGCCACAGCGGGCCGCTCTCGGGGACCGGCACACCGGCCAGCTCCAGGAGCGTAGGCGCGACGTCCAGATGCGACGCCAGCGCGCTGGAGACCCGCCCCGCGGGGAAGCGCCGCGGGTAGCGCCAGATGCCGGGCACGTTGAGCAGGCCATCGAAGTGGAACGGCCCCTTGTTCATCAGCCAGTGGTCACCCAGCAGGTCCCCGTGGTCGGAGGTGAACACCACCACCGTGTCGTCGCGCAGGCCCAGCCGGTCCAGCACGGCCAGGATGCGCCCTACCTGCTGGTCCACAAACGAGATCATGCCGTAGGTGATGGCGATGATCTCGCGGAGCTGCTCATCCGGCATCCTGGTCGGCGCGCGCCGCCCGGAGAGCGGGAGGGGGCGTTCATAGATCACGCGGAAGAAGGGCGCCAGGTCGTCCAATTCCCCCTCGCGGCGCACCGGCAGGGGCACCGCGGCGCGGTCGTACATCGAGTACCACGGGTCGGGTGTGGCGAAGGGGTGGTGCGGGTCAGGGAAGGACGCCCAGACCATGAACGGCCGGTGCCCCGCCTCCGGCGCGGCCCGCTCCAGAAACGCGATCGTCCGGTCGGCCACCCAGGTGGTGTAGTGCAACTCCGGCGGGATCGCCATACGGTACGACTGCTCCGCGCCACTCGCGGCCGGCGTACCGGCCTCGCGGCGCAGCAGCGGCAGGGCCTCGGGGTGCTCGCGACGTAGCCAGGCGATGTAGTCGCCGTACACCCCGCTGCCGTGGCCGCCCGTCCACTCCGTCGTCTGGAACCCGTAATAGGGCTCCGGCAGATGGCTGATCTTCCCGTGGTGCCACATCCAGGCGCTTTCGGGATACTCCTGCGGATCAAGCGTCTCCGGATCGACCCCGTTGGGCAGGCCGAAGATGCGCGTGTGGATCTTACCCACGCTGTGCGTCCGGTAGCCGGCCGCGGCCAGGGCGCCGGTGATCGTCGGCAGGCGGGGGTCCAGGTTGATGCCGTTGGTCCGCACGCCGTGGCCGCGCGGCGTCAGCCCCGTCAGGAGCGTCGAGCGCGAGGGCATGCACAGCGGGTTGTTGACGTAGGCCCGCGTGAGGCGCACCCCCTCGGCCGCCAGGCGATCCAGATTGGGCGTCTGGAGCACGGCGCCCGCCGCCTGGCCGCCGCCGTCACGCCACTGGGGCCAGGCGCAGCCCAGCGCGTCTCCCCGTTGCTGGTCCGTGATGATGATCAGGAAGTTTGGACGGTCGGCCAATGGTCCCCCTTTCCAGGCGCACCGCCGGCGGTGCGAACGCTCACTGTTATACTTCATGTGAACGTTGTCACAAATGCGGGTGCGTCGCTATCTGGCCCGAAACCGCGTGCCAATCCAGCGTCGGGGCGCCTTTGGCGCCCTTTTTTCATGCCTGCCGGCAGGGACCGGCGGGGTATGGACGGCGGGCCAATCCACCTTCGCGCGCACCCTGCGGAGGAATGTGTGGTTTCAGTACTCAATCGCCCCAATCGCGGGGCCTTCGACGAGCAGATCAATGAGCATGCGCCCAGCGTGAGACATGATCCAGAAGCCGCTGCTGCCGCCGCGGTAGCCGGCTCCAGCGAGACCGGCAGCGCCGGCCACGGCAGCGGGGGCAGCAACGGCCACGCCCGGTCGCCCTTCCTGCCCGCCGGCGCATCCGGCATCGCCGAGATCCGCCTCCCAGGGCCTGAGCTGAATGGCCGCGCCACCGCGGTCAAGATCGACCGGTACGGCGCGACCCTGCACGACGCGCCGGCTCCGCGCCCGCGAAACACCTGGTCCTGCCTCACGCGCCGGCCCGGTGAGCCCTGGCGTGTCCGGCCACCTACCGGCCCCGCCATGCCGGCGCGATGGTTGACGGCTCCCGTGCAGAGCGGGGCGCGCGGCCAGGCGTCGGAGGCTCCGGCGGCTGGGCCCGCGTTCACGCCCCCTGTCCGCAAGCCCGAGCCGGTGATCGCGGCACCTGAGGCCGGCCCCATGCCCGCGACGCGCGACGCGCGCCCTGCCGCGGCGCCGGCCTCCTTCCGGTTTGGCGATCTGGAGCTGTCCGCCCCCGTGCGCCAGGCGGTGTGGGAGCTCGGCTACCGCCAGCCGACGCCGATCCAGGCCCAGTGCATCCCGCTGCTGCTCCAGGGCAGGGACTGCGTCGGCCAGGCCCAGACCGGCACAGGCAAGACGGCGGCCTTCGGCATCCCCATCGTCGAGCGCATCGACCCTGGCCGGCCGGAGGTGCAGGCCATCGTCCTCGTGCCCACGCGAGAGCTCTGCCGGCAGGTGACGGGCGAGATCCAGCGCCTGGGCAAGTACCGCGGCGTCCGCGCCCTGGCCGTCTATGGCGGCGAGGGGATGGAGCGGCAGTTGCGGGAGCTGGCCGCCGGCGTCCACGTGGTGGTGGGCACCCCCGGCCGCGTTCAGGATCACATCTGGCGGGGTTCGCTCCGCCTCGAGCACGTGCGCATCGCCATCCTGGACGAGGCCGATGAGATGCTCGATGTCGGCTTCGCCGAAGACATCGAGGCCATCCTGCGCTGCGTGCCCCAGGAGCGCCAGACCGCGCTCTTCTCCGCCACGATCCCGCCGTTCGTCGTGCGCCTGGTGCGCAAGTACCTGTGCGAGCCGGAATGGGTCAGCACCATCAGGGAGGCGGACACCGCGTCCGCCTCCATTCCCGCGCAGATCCGCCAGTACTACGCCTACGTCGCCGAGCGCGACAAGCTGGCGGCCCTGGAGGAGCTCATCCGCGCCGAGCCGGGGTACACACGGGTGCTCATCTTCCGGCGCATGAAGATCAAGGTGGACCACCTGGCCCAGGCGATGCAGCGCAAGGGCTATCCCGCCCGCGCCCTGCACGGCGACCTGCCGCAGGGCGAGCGCAATCGCGTGCTGGAAGACTTCCGCGCCGGACGCATTCGCTTCCTCATTGCCACCAACGTGGCCGCCCGCGGTCTGGACATCCGCGACGTCTCTCACGTCCTGAACTACGATCTCCCTGAGACGGTGGAGGAGTACACCCACCGCATCGGCCGCACCGGCCGCGCCGGCAAGGACGGGACGGCGATCAGCTTCGTCGCCGAATGGGACATCGAGGCCTTCGAGGCCATCAAGGCCGCCCTCGGCGACGCCCTGCAGGAGAAGCCGCTGGCCATCTACGGTGATCAGGTGGTGATCAGGTCGTGATCACGAGGCGCGTAGCGCCCGGATCAATTGCTGCACTCTCGTACAGCGCCTCGATCACCGCCGCCTGCGCCAGGCCGTCCTCCGCCGGCGGCAGCAAACGCCCGGCGCGCACGCTACGCACGAAGTGGTCGGCCTCCAGCGCGTACTGGTCGGGGCTCGCCACCGTCTCGGTGCGCCGCTCCCCGCCCGCGTTGACGTGTATGGCGGCGGGGTCGTTCCCTGGGAGGAAGGCACGCTCGACCAGGATGGTCCCGCTCGGGCCGGCCACCTCGTAGCGCTGCGTCCCCGCGGCGTCGAAGCTGCCGTCGATCAGCGCCAGGCGTTCGCCCGGAAAGCGCAGTACCCCGGCAAAGGCGGTGTCCACGCCGAAACGCGGATCCACCCGCTGCTGTGCGCTGGCGGCGATCGGCTCCGCGCCGAAGATGTAGCGCGCGGCGTTGACCGCGTAGCAGCCCACATCCATCAGGGCGCCCCCATCGAGCTCCGGCTGCAGGCGCACGTCCCGCGCCGCCCGCCGTTCCTCAGCCATGAAGAAGCAGAAGGAGGCGCGGATGTAGACCGGCTCGCCGATCGCGCCCCCGCGGATGAGCTCCAGCACGCGGGCGTGCTGCGGATGGTGCCGGTACATGAAGGCCTCCATCAGCAGGACGCCGGCGCGCCGGCAGGCCTCGACCATCCGCTCGGCATCGGCCCGCCGGCGCGCGGCCGGCTTCTCGCACAGCACGTGCTTGCCGGCCCCCGCCGCCTTGATCGTCCATTCCGCATGGAGGCCGTTGGGCAGGGCCACGTAGACGCCGTCCACCTGCGAGTCAGCCAGCAGCGCCTCGTAGGAGCCGTACGACTGCGGGATCCCCAGTTCAGCCGCCACGGCCTGCGCCCGCGCCGCGTCGCGGCTGGCGATGGCCACCACCTCTCCCTCCGTCCCCGCGCGGACCCCCGGCACGAAGCGCGTCCGCGCGATCCGCGCCGTGCTCATGATCCCCCAGCGGAACTTCCGGCCTGCCATACCACGTCTCTCCGTTAAGTAGCGAGTAGTGAGTAGCGAGTAGCGAGTGAGGGCTTTCGGCTCCTCCCTACTGTACCCTGGCCCCTCCCTGCCGGCGCCGGAGGCGTTCCGCCCAGCGGTTCGGCTCCGTTCGAGAGGTTCGACGGCGCTCAAGGAGTTCAGCCGCGCTCAGGGCAAGCCGATCAGCGACCACCATGGGAGGGCGACGAAGATGGTCACCAGCGCTGCCGCCAGGAGCGTCAGGGCGTTGAAGCGAGCGAGCTGGCCGGCGGAGAAGTACCCCTGCTGGTACGCCATCAGGTTGGCCGCCGTCTGCGCCGGGTAGATCGTCTCGGCGTCGACGGCGATCATCACGATCAGCCCCGCCGCGGCCGCCGGCAGGGCGCTGGTGGCGGCGTAGGCTGTGGCCAGCGGAATGGCCAGGGTAATGGCGGCGGCGCGGTTGGGAATGGCCAGCGTCATCACCGCCGCCACCACAAAGATGGCCAGGGCAGCGGCGGCTGGATGGCTGGGAGACGGCGCCCAGCCGAACAGACCGCGGGCCATCCAGGCCGCTGCACCGGTGCGTGACAGGGCCAGGGCCAGCGACGTGGCGCCGGCCAGCACGAAGCAGGTCGACCACGGCGCGCGGGGCGCGAAGGCCGCCCAGCTCATCACCCCCACCCGCGGCGCCAGCAGCACGATCATGGCCAGGAGCGCCGGAATGGCCGGCGGCCAGCCTGTCAGCCGGTCCATGATCCATAGCAGCGACGTGCCCAGGCTCACCATCGCCAGCCGCTGCTCCGCCGCGCTGAGCTGCGACCGGTACGGCGGCGGCCCCTCGCCCTTCTCGTCCCCATCGTTCGCTGCCGCCACCCGATGGCGCGCTGGCACGACGGGCGATACCGGTTGGCGCGCTGCCCCATCGGGATCGCCATTAGCGCAGGCGGGCCCGGTGCCGGACCGAGCGCCGGCCTCACCGTTTGCCGACGCCTCGGGGCGGCAGAACAGCCACACGATCACGCCGCACACCAGCAGCAAGACGTAGTACGGCGGGGCGACGGCCACGAACCAGCTCAGCCAGGTGAAGCCGCCCAGGGCGTGGGCCGTGGCCACCGGAGACGTCCCGCCGGAGAGCAGCGCCGACGAGGCGTACGGCCCGAGCACGCCCAGCGTCAGCATCACCGCCATCCCCAGTCGGCGCGGCCGGCCGAGCCGATCCAGCACGCGGTCGTACACTGGCACGAGCACCGCGTTGCGGCTGATGGCGGACGGGACCAGGAAGGCCTGCAACGGCAGGCTCAGCAGCAGCTCCAGGAGCAGGCGGCGCCCAGAGCCGCCGCAGCGGGCCAGGAGCCAGGCGGCCAGCCGGTCGGCCAGCCCCGTGTGCTCACCGGCAATGCCAATCGCCGCCGTCCCCAGCAGGAAGAGCAACACCGGCGAGGCCAGGCCGGCGAAGGCGTCCTCGCCCCGCGGTGCCGCGCCGGTGATCCACAGCAGGACCATGGCCAGCACAGCCGTGACGGGCAGGGCCACCAGCTCGCTCCCCCAGAGGCCGACGGCCAGCGCCGCCACGCCCAGGCTGCCCCGCGCCGGAGCGTCCAGCTCCGCAGCCAGGTGTCCCGTCCAGAACAGGACGGCGACGATCGCCCCCGCCAGCGCCACCGCCCAGCGAACGACTGTCCCCATCACGCCCGGTACACCTCAGTCTGCGTCGCCTCGCTGGCGCACATGGTACCTACTCCCAGCGGAAGCTCCGCGCGGCCAGGGCCGGCATGGCCACCGCCCAGAGCAGGAGGATGCCGAGCGGGGGCATGAGCGGGGGCCGCGCCGGCTCCGGCAGCAGGGCGGCGCGCAGCACGCCGGCCAGCGCCGCCGACGGCAGCCAGCCGGTAATCGCCGCCAGCCCCGGGGGAAGGGCCTCCACCGGCACCACCAGCCCGCCGAAGAGCAGGAGCAGCAGGTACAGCCCGTTTGCCCCCGCCAGGGCGGCTTCGGCCCGCCACGCCCCTGCCATCCACAGGCCGATGCCCCCAAAGGCGGCCGTCCCCAGGATGATGGCCGCGGCCGCCAGGGGGAGATGGCCTTGCGGGCGCCACCCCAGGGCCAGCGCGATGGCCAGCACCTCCAGTACCTGCAGGGCCTCAATCACCAGCACGGACGCGATCTTGGCGCCGAGCAGCGCCGGCCGGGGCAGGGGGGTGCCGCCTAGGCGCTTCAGCACGCCGTACTGCCGCTCGAACGCCGTGGCGATCCCCAGGCTGACCATCGCCGTGGACATCACGCTCAGCGCGAGGATCCCCGGCAGCAGCACCTGCGCCAGACCGGCCGCCGTGCCGCTCGACGCGCCCAGCCGCAGGGCATCGATCCCCAGCGGGAGCGTGGCAAAGAAGGCCAGCAGCGCCCCCGGCACCACCAGCGTCACCAGGACGCTCTCCCCCCGACGCAGCGTCAGGCGCAGCTCCATCTTCGTCTGCGCCAGCAGCATGCGCCACAGGGGCGCCCCCGCCGGCTGGAAGTGCTCCAACGCCGTCACGCGGCCCCGCTCACTCATCGCTCCCCTAGCGGACCCGACAGACCCGGCCGACCCAGCCGACCCGTTGGACCGGCGCGGCGACGGGAGCCGCGGCGTGCTGCGGATCGAGTGGCCGGTGCATCACGGTTCCTTCAGCGCCTCCGTGTCGCCGGTCAGGCGCAGATACAACTCCTCCAGCGACGGACGCGCCACGCTCAGCTCGGTGAGCAAGGCGTTGCGCTCGGCCAGGAACGCGGTCAGGGCCGCCACCAGTGCGGGCGTGGCCTCAGCCTCCACCAGATAGCGTCCGTCATCAATCTCGCAGGCCGCGCGGGCCCCCAGGCGCGCGGCGAGCGCCCCCGTGTCCAGGCCGGGCGTGGCCGTAAAGCGGATCTCGCCCCCTGCGCTCGCGCTCGCCAGCTCCTCATGCCTGCCCAGCGCCACCAGCCGCCCCCGGTTGATGATGGCCACGCGGTCGGCCAGGCGCTCCGCCTCTTCCATGAAGTGGGTGGTCAGCACGACGGTGGTGCCCCGCTCCTTGAGGCCGGCGATGAGGCGCCAGGTCAGGCGGCGGGCCTGGGGGTCCATACCGGTGGTCGGCTCATCCAGGAACGCGATCTCCGGCCGCCCGACCAGCGCCAGGGCCAGCGCCAGGCGCTGCTTCTCGCCTCCAGAGAGCTGCCGGTAGCGGGTGCCGGCGCAGTGCTCCAGCCCGACCAGCGCCAGCAGGGCCCGCGGCTCTTCGGCGCGGGCGTAGAAGGAGGCGAAGAGCTCCAGCGCCTCCAGGGGCCGGACCTGGGGGTAGATGCCGCCCTGCTGGAGCATCAGCCCCATGCGGGGCTTCAGCGCCCGCCCCTCCCGCACCGGATCGAGGCCAAGAACCCGCACCGTGCCGCCGTCCGGCCGCCGGTAGCCTTCCAGGATCTCCACCGTCGTGGTCTTGCCCGCCCCGTTGGGCCCCAGCAAGGCAAAGATCTCGCCTCGCCGCACGTCGAACGAGAGATCGTCCACCGCGCGGCGGCTGCCGTAGCTCTTCACCAGGTGCTGCACCGAAACCGCAGGCTCAGCCGGCATCGACACACGCAAGTTCAAAGTTCAAGGTTCAAAGTGCAAGGTTCAAGGTGCGACAGGGAGGAGGCTCCAAGTGGCAGGCTGGCTTCGAATGGGGAGCACAGGATGGTAACGTCCCTGGACCAGAGACATGGACCGCCTCTTCTTGCTCCTCGGCTCCGTCGCCGCCCTCCTGGGCGTTCTGCTCGGCGCATTCGGCGCGCATGCGCTGCGTGACCGTTTGTCTCCGGAGATGCTCGCCATCTTCGAGACCGGCGTTCGTTACCACTTCTACCACGCGCTGGGGCTGCTGGGAGTAGCGTACGCTGCGGGGCGCTGGCCCGGCGCCGCCGTCGGCGCCGCCGGCTGGCTCTTCGTGGCGGGGATGGTGCTCTTCTCCGGCAGTCTGTACCTGCTGAGCGCCACCGGCCAGCGCTGGTTTGGCGCCATCACGCCCTTCGGCGGCGCCGCCTTCATTGCCGGCTGGGCCTTCCTGGCCTGGGGGATCTGGCGCGGGTGACGTCAGGCCCTCGCCTCGCGCGGGCCTGCTGCCCCTGGGCGTGGGCCCCAGGTATCGGGAGCGCCCCTGAGCGCCTGGTCGTCCGCCGTCGCGGGCGTTCTGAGAGAGCAGCCCCCGCGGAGCGCCCCTGAGTGCCTGGTCGTCCCAGGTCCGCGCGCGGCGCAGACCGCATCAGAAGCGTACGGGAGATCCACGGCCCGTAGCGGGTAGGCCCACCCGCTGCGGACCCGATGACGCCTCGCCAGGGCACGCGCGGTCGGAAACCCGGCAGGTGGAACCTGGCGCATATGAGCATCCGAAGTGATGCGCCCCGCGCGACACATCCGGAAGGGGGCACGCATCCGTAGGCCAGTGCGGGGCGCCTGCTCCAGCCGCAGCTCGGTGCGCGCGGCGCCGGGCCGGCGGTGCCGGCAACCACGATCCCACTACTACTCACAGGAGGTTGGCTGTGAAACGCGGATGGTTCGGCTCTCTCAAGGCACTGACAGCGTTTTCCCTTTCAGGCATCTTCCTCGCAGGCGGCGCGGCGGTGGCGTTGGCCCAGGCACAGACGTTCGCCGTGCGTCTGGATAGCTTTGTCATCCTTGACGCCCCAGCGCAGGTGCGCGCCGGCTCGCCCATCACCTTCAACATGGTCAACATCGATGGGCAGCGCCCGCACAATCTGGCCATCGACCTGGGCGGCGGCCGTATCCTCTCCCCGGACGTGCCGAACGTCCCTGCCGGCGGGCGCGGCACCGTCACCTTCGCCGCCCTACAGCCGGGCACCTATACGCTCTTCTGCCCCGTCGGCACCCACCGCCAGCAGGGGATGGAGACGCGCCTGACCGTGGTGGCGGCGGCCCCGGCGGCCCCGTCCGGCGCGCCGGTGCGCCTGCCGGCGACCGGTGATGCGGCCGGCATGGGCACGCTGGCCGCGCTGAGCCGTGTGGCGCTGCCCGCGGGCCTGGCCGCCCTCGGCCTGGCGGCGGGAGCGGCCGGCCTCTACCTCCGCCGCCGCGCGGCTTAGTCTGGCCTCTTCATGACTAGCGTGGACTCCCTTCTCCCTTGGGTAAGGGCTCCGCGCATGAATAGGCCGGGCTAGAGCGCCAGTCCAGAAGCGCCCGCGCGAGACGAAGGGGGCGGAGGACGAACGCGCCTCCGTCCTTCGCCCCGCATCTTCCATCCGGCCTGCACCCGGGGCGGAAGACAGCTTCCGCCCCTTCCTTCTGTTTTGACGGGCCTTCGAGCCGCCGGCCACGGC
>DAOTTI010000050.1:0-34282 GCA_034437795.1 Chloroflexota bacterium
CGCGCAGGATGGGGCGCCAGTCGAAGAAATGGCGGGGGGAGCCGCCCCGCTCAGCGATCTCCCGCGCTCTCGGGCTGATACAGAGGATCCCGAGGCCCGGGGGGAGCATCAGCCCCTTCTGGCTGCCGCACAGGGCCACGTCCACCCGCCACTCGTCGAACCGGAACTCGATGCTCGCCAGCGAGCTGACCACATCCACGATCAGCAGTGCGTCGTGGCCGGCGGCGTCGATGGCCTGCCGGATGGCGCCAACGTCACAGGTCACGCCGGTCGACGTCTCGTTATGGACGACCAGCACGGCGCGGTAGGGCCGGCCGGCGCCGTCCTGCCTCAGGCGCGCCTCCACCTCCTCGGGCGGCAGCTCCTGTCCCCAGCGCAGCGGGACCTCATCCACCGTAAAGCCCAGGTCGCGGGCGGTCTGGGCGAACTGGGCGCTGAAGTGGCCGTAGGTAAAGGCCAGGACGCGCTCGCCGGGGGCCAGCACGTTGACCAGCGCCGCCTCCCAGGCCCCCGTGCCGGAGGCGGGATAGATCGCCACCTGCCCCTGGCGCGTGCCGAAGACGCGGCGCAGCAGGGGCAGGATGGACCGCGTAAGGGCGGCGAACTCCGGCCCGCGGTGGTCGATCACCGGCCGGTCCATCGCCCGCAGGATGCGGTCCGGCACGTTGGTCGGGCCGGGGATCTGTAGAAAGGGGCGCCCGCTGGGCCCGTGCGGCCGGCGCGGCCCGCTGGGCCCCGTCGGGGCGCTCATGCGCGCCACCCCTGCGCTGTGCAGGTGCCGGGACTGGCTCCCTCCGCGCGTGGCGGCTGCACCTGAGACCCTGGCTCGGGACGACGGCTCACCCATCCAACCCTGCCAGTAGCACCCTGGGCGCGCTCAGAGATCGTGGCTGTAGTCATAGGTGTGGGCCTCCTCCAGGTAGCGGGCCAGCAGGGTGATGGCCGCCTCCAGGTCGGGCTCGCTGACCATCTCGTTCACCGTGTGGACGTAGCGGGCCGGCACGGAGAGCGTGATCACGGGGATGCCGGCGCGGGCCCGCTGCATCGCCCCCGCGTCGGTCCCCCCGCGCGGCAGCACCTCCATCTGGAACGGGATGCCCTCGCGCCGCGCCAGGTCGCGGAAGTGGCGCACCAGGCGCGGATCGCTGATGGACGACGAATCCATGACCTTGATGCCCACGCCCTGGCCGAGGCGGGAGACTACGTCGTGCTCCTCGGTGCCGGGGATGTCGACCGCGAGCGTCACGTCCAGGGCGATGCCCACGTCCGGCTCGATGCCGAAGGCCGCCGTCGTCGCGCCCCGCAGCCCGACCTCCTCTTGCACCGTGGCCACGGCAATGACGTCCACCTGGTGCAAGCGCAGGGCCCGCACCGCCTCGATCATGACGAAGACGCCAGCGCGGTCGTCCATGCCCTTGCCGATGATGTTGTGGCCCGCGCGCTCGAGCGTCCGGTCCAGGGTGACCATGTCCCCCACCTGGACCTGCTCCATCGCCTGCTCGCGGGTCAGGCCGACATCAACGAAGAACTCCTCGATCTTGGGCGGCTTCGCCTCCTGTCCCGGGGTCATGAGGTGCGGCGGCTTCCCGCCGGCCGGCATCAGCACCCCCCGCAGCATCCCCCCTTCGGTATGGACCTGCACCCGCTGCGCCACCAGCGTCTTGGGATCGAATCCCCCCACCGGCTGCAGGCGCAGGAAGCCTTTCTCGTCCACATGCCGCACCAGGAACCCGATCTCATCCATGTGCGCGGCGACCATCACCTTGCGGCGAGGGCTGCTGCCGGCCCCCCGCTTGAGGCACACGGCGTTGCCCAGGGGATCGATGCGGACCTCGTCCACGAGCGGGCGCAGCGCCTCGACGACGACGGCGCGGATGCGCTCCTCGCGTGATGGGACGCCCGGCGTCTCGGATAGGCGTTTGAGCAGGTCATAGTTGATGGTCATCGCGTGGCTCCCGCGGCTCCGGATGTGCAGAGCATAGAAATAAGGGAGAGCACGGCGCAACCACGGGCGTACAAGACGCAGAGAGGCACAGGAGAGCGCTATGGAGCGACGGAAACTCGGGGCCTCCGGGCTCGACGTTCCGGTCATCGGCATGGGGACCTGGAAGACATTCGATGTCACCGGCCCCGACGAGCGGGAGCGACACCGCGTGGTGGACGTGGCGCTGGCGGCCGGCATCAGGCTCTTCGACTCGTCCCCGATGTACGGCGAGGCGGAGCGCGTGCTGGGCCAAGCGCTCCGCGGGCGGCGTGATCAGGCGATCGTGGCCACCAAGGTGTGGACGCCCGACGACCAGGAGGCCGAGGCCCAGTACCGGCGGGCGCTCAGCTACTACGATGGCTGGGTGGACGTCTACCAGGTGCACAACCTCGTGGCCTGGCCGCGGCGGCTGGCGCAGCTGGAGCGCCTGAAGGAGCAAGGCAGAGCGCGCGCCATCGGGGCGACGCACTATTCGCACGCCGCCTTTCCGGACCTGATGCAGGTGATGTGCACCGGCCGCATCGCCTGCGTGCAGGTCCCTTACAACGCCCTGGATCGGGAGGTGGAGCGGGCGGTGCTGCCGCTGGCGGCCGACCTTGGCCTGGGCGTGATCGTCATGCGCCCGCTGGGCGAAGGGAGCCTGGCCCGTAGGGTGCCGCCGCCGGAGGCCCTGAAACCCCTGGAGCCGTTCGGCGTACGCACCTGGGCACAGGCCCTGCTCAAGTGGATCGTCAGCGACCCGCGCGTAACGGCCGCCATCCCCGCCACGCGCAACCCCGAGCATGCCCTGGAGAACGCGGGCGCGGGCGATCCACCCTGGTTCGGGCGCGAAGAGCGCGAGTACGTCCTGCGCCTGGCCGGCCGGTAACGCAGGCGTCGCCGCTCTCCCCGCACGCGCCCGCAGTCCCCGCCTGGAGCCCTCACGGCCAACGCGGGTCCGTCACCCGAGGCGCAGTGGCTCGAAGACCTGCTCGGCGCGGAGCCGGAGCCCCGGCAGCACGTCGCTGAAGTCGAGCCCATCCGCCCCGCGAAGGGCCGCCGGCGGCGCGCCGGGCCGGAAGACGACGACTGGCTCGTCGTCGGGGTCGACGAGCAGCCCGACGCGCACGCCGTTGGCGACGTACCACAGGCAGCGGCGGACGAGCGCATTGACACTCGGCTCGGGGGAGGCAATCTCCACCGCGACGTCGGGAGGCTCGAAGAAGTCGTGGGCCACGCTGCCGTGGGGAGTGCGGGGAATGCGCTCCCACCGGTAGACCCCGACATCGGGCACGTAGGAGCGGCCGCCGAACGTGGCGCGTAGCTCGGGGAAGGCGTGCGCCAGCTTCACCGGCCGCGCCATGCGGTTCAATAGCTCCACCATCCCCGCTTGTACGGCGCTGTGCCGGCCCTTGGGGGACACTTTCTGAGTGACCATCCCCTCCGCGCACTCCAGCGCCGGTTCCGCCGCCGGCAGCTTCAGGAACTCTTCCAGGGCGAGCCGGTGCTGCGCGTGGCCATGCTCGCATCTCCTTACCGCGGCCCATTCCGTCCATGCCAGCCCGATGATCGAGCTACGGCACGGTGGCGAGCGACCGCAGAGCCGGCCTGCGTTCGGACATCGTGCGCCGGCTGCTGCGGTGGCGCTACGTGCTGTGGCAGGGCTCGCCCATCCGCCGATGCCGTGCCGGGGGCTGCGGCCAGACCCGCTGGACAGAGGTCATACAACGGGCAACCGCCGCAGGCGGGGCGGCGCTTGAGACAACGGATGACGCTGTGGCGGACGATGAGCGCGTGGTACTCGCTCAAGAGCGCCACGTCCGCAGGCAGGTGGGCCATGAACAGGCCCTGCCAGTCCTGGTAGCGCGGTACGCGCCCGCCGGGCGACGCCGGTGTGATGCCCAGGCGGGTGAACAGGCGGACGGTGTAGGCGTCGACGACGAAGACCGGCCGGTGCGCGGCGTAGAGGATGATGTCATCGGCCGTTTCTTCCCCGATCCCGTAGGTGGCCAGCAGCCTGGCCCGGAGCTCCAGCAGCGGCAGCGCGAACAGGCGCGACAGGTCGCCGCCGAAGTCGCCGGCCAGCATCCGGCAGAGGGCCTGCAGGCGCCGCGCCTTGACCAGAAAGTAGCCGGCCGGACGGATCAACTGGCCCAGCGCCGCCTCGTCCAGCGCCAGGATTCCTTGCGGGGACAGCACCCCCGCCGCCCTGAGGTTGGAGAGCGCCTTCTCCACGTTGCTCCAGGAGACGTTCTGGGTCAGGATGGCGCCGACGGCGACCACAAACGGGTCATCTGCGCCGGGCCACCAGCCCTGCGGCCCGTACGCCGCCAGCAGCCGGTGATAGATGGCAAGCAGGCGCTCGGTCAGCGCGACCGCTTGGGATGGCGACGGCATCACGCAATGCAAGGCTACCGAATGGCGCCAGGCCCTGGCCGTCGTTCCGCGGCTGCAACCAGTTTTTCCGGATGCGCACTGTTGCGTTCCCTCTCCCCTTTGACGGGAGGGTGACGGCTCCCCCCTCCACGCCTCCGTCTCGCCGTGTCTCCGTGTCACCGTGTCTCCGCGTCGTCGCGTCCCTGCGTCGGAGCGGGGCGGCGGGGGGACTGGCGGCCGAGCCGCGAGTGTTTCGTGCGCCCGTCTGCAAGCGCCCGCAAGTACCTACTTGACTCCGCGCCACAGCCGTACTAGATTTGCCACGAGGACGCGGCACCGGCGGCGTCCTGCCGGCGCGGGGTCCTGAACGCCGGGTCGTCCATAGTGGGCCGGCGGTGCCCCTGGTTTGGTGACGCTCCTGCACCAGGACTTCGATCGTTGATATCAACCAGTGGACTGAGCAAGTCGATGCGCCCGCACCCCAAACGCGCCAGCCGACGGCGTCTGGCCGACGCGATGGTGAACCTGGCCGTTGTGGTCTCGCGGCTCCGCGAGCTGCGGCGTGAGGCCCTGTTGGGCGGCCGCTACGATCCTGATGAGTATGACCGCGCAGTGCTCGCCGAGCGCACGGCGCAGGCCGAGATCGAGGCCACGCGGCTGGTGGCGCCAGTGGGAGCCTCCCGGCGCCAGCGCGCCCGGGCCGGCCGGCAGGGCGAGGGCGGCCGGCCGCAGCAGCCGCCCCAACCGTCGCAGGCCGCCTGAAGTGCGCGCCGCCTGCCCGCGCTGCCCCGCGCGCGGCGGGGCGTGCCTCCATGTTGCTCCCACTGTGACCGCGTGAAAGGACAGCCATGCCTCCCATCGAACGCTTCGGCTTCAACGCCTCCCGAGCGCGCCCGCTGGAGCAGACGTTGCGCTGGGCGGCAGTGAACCGCTTCTTTTACGTGGACTTCAACGCCGACGCCCCGCCCAACGGCCTGCGGGACTTCGACGGGGAGCGGATCAGGGCCGTGCGGGACCTCTGTGACCGGCACGGCATCCACATCGGCATCCACACCAGCTCCGCGGTGAACAACGCGGAGGTGGCCCCGCTCGTCTCCGAAGCCGTGGACGAGTACCTGCATGAGAACGTGCGCCTGGCCAGGCGCCTGGGCGGCGAGTGGGTGATCGTCCATGGGGGCTACCACTTTGGCGACGTCGCGCGGCGCCGCGACGCGGCCGTGGCGCGGCTACAGCGCCTCCACGAGCTGGCCAGGGCCGAGCAGGTGCCATTGTGGTTTGAGAACCATAACACCGAGCCGGAGCGCGCCGAGATCCACTACATCCCGGACAATGTCGAGGAGCTGCGCTGGTTCCTGGATGCGCCGGAATTACGGGACTCGCCCTGGTTCCGCTGGTCGTTCAACGCCGCGCACGCGCATCTGGTGCCAGAGGGGATTGCGGGCTTCATCGAGGCCTTCGGCGTGGAGCGGATGGCCCAGGTCCGCCTGACGGACAACACCGGCGAGTACGAAGTGCACCTCGTCCCCGGCCAGGGCACCATCGACTTCGCCGACCTGTTCCGGCGCCTGGCGCAGGCGAGGTATGCCGGGCCATTCAGCTTGGACTTCGGGACGGATGAGGACAAAGTGCGGGTCCGCGACCAGTGGCTCGGGCTGTGATGGCGCGTATTCGGCTGGCTTCTACGTGCCGGCGAGTTCCCTCTCCCTCTGGGAGAGCGGGAGCCCGCGCAGCGGGCGGCGGTGAGGGCTCCGTTTGCGAAAACCCGGGCGAGCAATGCGGATCATGCGGAGGGAGCGGCCGTTTGGCGCATTCACCTCACTGCGCCGCAGTCGCCTGGGCCTGCCTTGCGGCGCCAGCGGAGGCGTCAGGCGATGGGGCGAGGCGCTGCTCACGCCACTCCCGCTCCAGGATGGCGTAGGTGAGCGTATCGTGCCAGCGACCCTTGATCCGCGCACGCTCATGTAAGCGGCCGTCCAGCCGGAAGCCGAGCTTCTCCAGTACGCGCGCCGAGGCGGTGTTCTCGGCAATGCAGCACGCCCAGATGCGGTGGAGCGCCAGCGCGTCGAAGCCAAACCCAACTATCGCAGACGCGGCCTCCGTGGCGTAGCCCCGGCCCCAGTAGTCCGGATTGAGCTTGTAGCCGATGCCGGCCTCGCGCAGGTCGGGGCCGTTCACGCGGATGCCGCAGTTGCCGATCAGGCGGCCCTCTGGCCTGAGCACAATGGCAAGCTGATAGCGCTGGCGCGGGCGCTCCCGCTGCCAGGCGATGAACGTCCCCACGAAGTCCCGCACGTCCGCTTCCGTCCGCCCCGTCCAGTCATAGTAGCGCAGGTAGCGCGGGTCATTCTGGTAGCCGAGGACGGCTCGCCAGTCGTCCGCCTCGAACTCCCGCAGGAGTAGCCGCTCGGTAGCAAGCTGCATCGTCTCGCCCGAAGCGTAGCGCACCTATCCTCGTGCCGGTTCAGGCCACCTTCGTGGTGACAGCCACGTTGCTCCAGGGAGCGGGATGCCCAGCAGGTCGCCGGATGCCGCACTCGTAGGCCGTTTGTCATGCCGACTGCCATTCCGCCAGGGGAGCCAATGGCCACCTCCAAGTGAAGTGGCCCAGTAGGCATGACGCCCATCGGGAGTGACGTGAGTTACGGCCGACCGGCCGGCTCCGCCGTGCCGCCACCGAGCCACCACCGCCGCGTCCGTCCTGCGCCTGCCGGGCGCTGCTTGCTATGCTGCACCTGATGGCAGCACCGTCGCATCCCCTAGCCGCGCCCCCCAGCCGGTCCAGCATCCTTTGCGTCACGCTCGCCGAGCGTCCCGACCTGGGTGAGCCGATCGCGCAGCTCTCCAGCGCCCCGTGGCCGGAGTTCCTGCGCCATGACGCGGCGGTGAACCGGTGGTGGTCGCGCCTCAGCGCCACCTTCCCCGCGTTCCAGATGGCCCTGTGCGACGAGACGGGCGCCGTGGTGGCGGCGGCGCGCGCCGTCCCGCTGGTCTGGACCGGCGCCGTCGAGGACCTGCCGCTCACGATCGGCGCGGTCTTGGAACGAGGCTTTGCGGATCACGCCGGCGGGCGGACGCCCACCGCTCTGGCCGCCCTGGCCGCGGTCGTGGCCTCCAGCCACCAGTGCCGTGGATTGAGCTACGACCTGATCCGCGCCATGTCCCAGGCCGCCGCGGCCCATGGCCTAGGCGCCGTGATCGCACCGGTGCGTCCCATCTGGAAGGCTCGCTACCCGTTGACCCCGATGGAGCGATACGTCGGCTGGACGCGGGAAGATGGGTCCCCCTTTGACCCGTGGATACGGGTGCACTGGCGG
This sequence comes from Chloroflexota bacterium, assembly GCA_034437795.1. Taxonomy (GTDB): domain Bacteria; phylum Chloroflexota; class UBA11872; order UBA12225; family UBA12225; genus DAOTTI01. The sequence goes on from DAOTTI010000050.1 coordinate 7,654, forward strand.
TTGGGCGCAGAGCGCCTGGCTGTAATGCCGGAGGCCATGCTCATTGCCGGCACTGTCGGCGAGTGGGAGGCCTGGACCCAGATGCGGTTTCCAGAGAGCGGCACCTACGTCGTGCCCGGCGCCCTGCAGCCGGTGCAGATCGACCGCGAGCGCGACTCCGGCCGCTACGCCGATCCTAACGTTTGGATGCGGCATCCCATCGATCCGTCCAGGTAGGGCGTCACTCGTCTGCTGAGGGCTAGCCGGCGCGCCCTTGGAGCTCTGCACCGCGTGGTGTCGTGTCAGAACGTGGAGCGGCATGGCCGCGGTGGGTCAGATCCTCTCCCCGTGGCCCTCGTCCCCCTCCTCCGTGTCGGAGCGGGAGCGTCAGGGCCAAACCGCACACCCGTGGCCGTCGTTCCCCCTCTCCGTGTCGGAGCGGGAGCGTCAGGGCCAAGCCGCACACCCGTGGCCGTCGTTCCCCCTCTCCGTGTCGGAGAGGGGGCTCGGGGGTGAGGCCTCTCCTCCCTCCCGGCGCCTCCGCGTCTCCGTGTCCCCACGTCTCCGCGTCGGGGTGCCGGGGCGTTGACGGCGCATCCGGAACGCGGTACGCTCCCCCTTCTAAGGGAGAGATCGCCTATGGCCACTACTCACACGCCTGGCGCCCCGAGCGGCGCTCCCCAACGCTCGCAGCGGCCGGTGCAGCCGGAGGACCTGCTGGCCATCAAGACCGTGGCCGACGTCCAGCTCTCGCCGGACGGACGCCGCATCGCCTATACCGTCACGGAGATAGACGCGGCGCAGGACGAGAACCGGGCCGCCATCTGGGTGGTCCGCGTGGACGGCCGCGCCGTCAGCGAGCACCCGGTGCAGTTCACGCGAGGACCGAAGCGCGATACCGCGCCCCGCTGGTCGCCCGATGGGAGCCTGCTGGCCTTCCTCTCCGACCGCGAGAGCGAGGACGCGCAGCTCTACGTCATTCCGGCCGATGGGGGCGAGGCGCGCCAGCTGACCGCGCTCGAGCGCGGTGCCGGCCCGGCCGTGTGGTCGCCCGATGGCAGGCACATCGTGTTCGAGGCGCGCGTCTACAAGGAGACGCCGCCGAAGGAGAGCGAGGCGCGCGAGCGGTGGAAGCAGCGGCCCAGGGTGGTCACCAGGGCCCAGTACAAGGCCGATGGGCAGGGCTACACCTTCGACGTGAACACGCACCTGTTCATCGTGCCGGTGGACGGGGGCGAGCCCAGGCAGATCACCCGCGGCGACTTTGAGCACCGCGCGCCCTCCTGGTCGCCCGATGGGCGGCAGATCGCCTTCGCCCGCAGCCGCGGCGGGCCGGCGGACTACAGCCTCCTCGACATCTGGACGCTGCCCATCGACGTGCGGCCCGACGGGCAGATTGAGACTGGCGAGCCGCGTCGGATCACCGAGACTGTTGGCCGCGCCACATCGCCCACGTGGTCGCCGGACGGCAGGACCATCGCCTGCTACGGTACGGATGAGCAGGAGCCCGGCTTCGGCGAGCCGCTGGTGCGGGTGTGGTTGGTGTCGGCGGAAGGGGGCGCGGCGCGGCGGCTGACGGCGGACTACGACCGCGGCGTGGTCCTGCTTCCGCCGCCGGCCAATACGCCGGGCCCGGCCTGGTCCAGCGACGGGACGAGCGTGGCCTTCATCGCCGCCGACGCCGGCAACGCCCACGTGGTCCGCGCCTCCGTTCCCGACGGGGCGATCCGGCCGGTGGTCACGGGCGAACGCCAGGTGACGAGCGCCAGCTTCGCGCTGGGGCGGGTCGCCTTCTGTGCCACGCAGCCGGATAACCCGGGCGACGTCTACGTGGCCGGCGATGACGGCGAGGGGGAGCGCCGGCTAACCCGCGTGAACGAGGCGCTGCTGAGCGGGCTGGCATGGCCCCGCGTCGAGCGTCGCACGTTCGCGGGCCCCAACGGCGCGTCCCTGGAGGGCTGGCTCTACCGGCCCCAGGAGGGCGCAGCGCCAGCGCCCCTGATGCTCCACATCCACGGCGGGCCGCACAGCTTCGCCGGCAACGCCTACCTCCCCGCCGCCTTTTATAGCTACGTGCTCGCTTCCCGCGGCTGGGCGGTGCTGATGCTCAACTTCAGCGGCTCCGGCTCGTACGGGAAGGCCTTCGCCCACCGCCTGCGCGGCCGGTGGGGCGAGTACGACCTGCCGGAGCAGTTGGCGGCGATCGACGCCCTGATCGCCGACGGAATCGCCGATGGCGACCGCCTGGCCGTGTGCGGCTACTCCTACGGCGGCTACATGACCTCGTGGACGATCACCCATACGAACCGCTTCCAGGCCGCCGTCGTCGGCGCGCCGGTGACCAACCTGGAATCGTTCTTCGGGACGTCGGACATCGGCATGTGGTTCGCGCCCTGGGAGATGACGGTCGACCTCTTCGCGGGGCGCGAGACGTACCGTCGCCTCTCTCCGATCCACTACGCCGACCGGGTGACGACGCCGACGCTGATCCTGCACGGCGAGGCGGACGACCGCTGCCCCATTGAGCAGGGAGAGCAGCTGTACATCGCGCTCGTTGCCGCCGGTCGGGCGCCGGTCGAGTTCGTCCGCTACCCCGGCGGCGCCCACCCCTTCGTCACCAGCGGCCGGCCCAGCCACCGGCTGGACTTCACGCGCCGCGTGGTGGAGTGGGTCGAACGGCATACGTTGCGATAAGCCAGACGAGGTGAGTGCCATGAGTACCACAGGCGTGCCGGCCCCGACATCGCGGGTGCGGCTGGGGATGGCGCGGGCGGACGTCACGCCGCCGGTTGGGATCTACCACCGCATGTGGGGCGCGGCGCGCCATGACCGCGCCACGGGGGTCCACCGGCCGCTGCTGGCCGACGTGCTGGCATTCGCCCCGGCCGGCCCCGCCCCGGCCGGTCCGCCCGCGTTCATCCGCGCCCACGTCGACCTGGTCGGGCTGGCGCAGAGCCAGCACGACCGCCTGGTGGACGCGGTAAGTGAAGCGGTCGCGCTCCCGCCCGAGCGCGTGGCCATCGCCTATTCGCACACCCATTCCTCGGGGAACTTCGTCCCCAACCGGATCGGGCTGCCGGGGGGCGACCTGATCCCGGGCTACCTGCAGGAGCTGGCGAGGCGGCTGGGTGAGGCCGCGCGCCAGGCCGCCGCGCGCATGCAGGACGTCGTGATCACCTACGCCACCGGCCGCTGTGCCCTGGCCGCGAACCGTGATTACTGGGACGACGCCTTTGGCGGGTACACCTGCGGCCTGAACCCCGATGTGCCGGCCGACGACACGGTGCTCGTGGCGCGGATGGCAGATGCGCAGGGCCGCCTGGTAGGGACGCTGGTCAACTACGGCTGCCATCCCACCACCCTGGCCTGGCAGAACACCCTGATCAGCCCGGACTTCCCCGGCGCGATGCGGGAGACGGTGGAGCAGGCCACCGGCGCCCCGTGCGTCTTTGCGCAGGGCGCCTGCGGCGACCTCGGCCCGCGCCGAGGCTACGTCGGCGATCCGGCGGTCGCGGACCAGAACGGGCGCGTGCTGGCCCACGCCGCCCTGTCGGTGCTGGAGTCGATGGGGCCGCCCGGCACCGACTACCGGTATGCCGGGCCGGTCATCTCGGGGGCGACGCTGGGCATCTGGGAGGACGTGCCGTTCTCCGCCGAGCGCCTGGAGGCGGTGGCGCGCTTCGATGGCGGCACCTATCGCATCCACCTGCCCCTCAAGCCCCTGCCGGCGCGTGGTGCGCTGGAGGCGGAGCTGGCGCAGTGGGAAGCGCGCCAGCGGGAGGCGGACGCCCGTGGCGACGAGACCGCCGCCCGTGATGCCGGCGCCCGCGCCGAGCGGGTCCGGCGCTGGCTGGGGCGCCTGGACGAGCTGCGCGGGATGATCGGTGGCGCCAGCCCCGGCGGCCCGCCGGACGCCGCCTACCCTATGCCCTTCTCCGTGCTCCGCCTGGGGGACGCGATGTGGGTCGCCTGCGGCGGCGAGCCGTACAGCGCCATCCAGATGGAGCTGCGCCGCCGGTTTCCGCAGTTCAGCATCGTCTTCTCTCCGCTCGCCAGCGGCATGCAGGTGGCCTATCTGCTCCCGCGGGAAAGGTACGGCAAGGGCCTCTATCAGGAAGAGCCATCCATGCTGGCCCCCGGCTGCCTGGAGCAGCTCACGGAAGCGATCGCCGCCCGCATTGCCGCCATGGCGGCGTGATCCGCTGCGGGTTTGGGACACGTTCCGGCGCTCGCCTGGACTACGTGAGTTCCCTCTCCCTGTGGGAGAGCGGGAGCCCGCGCAGCGGGCGGCGGCGAGGGCTCCACTACTGACGAATCAGCCATGCTCCTCTGGGCACCAGCGCCGCGGGTAACAGGCTGGCGATTGGCACAGCGATCCGGGCGAGATGCGGACGGGGTCGCGCCGGCCTTCCGGCCGCGACTATCCCGCAGCCCCGCTCAGAGCAGGTGGCGCGCGCTGGGGTCGCGGGCGATCTGTGCGGCGCGGGCTTCGAACTCCTCCAGCGTGATCTCGCCCCGCACGTAGCGGTCCTTCAGCACATCTAGCAGGCGCCGGCGGTACAGGGCGCGGTCGCCAATGCTACCCGCCGGGCGCTGGGGCGCAAGCGCGGCCGGCGCCGTGGGCAGGCCGAACGTGGCGCCCTCCGGCCGGTTGCGCGCCACGGCCGGACGGGGGCGCATGGCAGCGTGCAGGAGGGGGACAACGGCCAGTTCCATGAGCAGGACAGTGCCGGCCACGGCCGCGGCCATCACCACCGAGAGGACGGTGAACAGCAGCAGCGTAAAGAGCAGCGTGCCACCCCCGAAGGCGAAGAAGGCGAGCAAGACCACCAGTGGGAGCACCGCCCCGGCCGAGCAGTAGGAGCGGCCGTCCTCCATCCGTCGGGGTCCGTGCCGGCCACGCGGCGCCAGGTCGACCATGACCTGGCCGGGAACCCAGGGGTCGGACCAGCGCCAGGAGTACCGGCCCCAGTATCCGCTTCCTCCAGCCGATCGTGTCATCGCGCCGCCTCCGTCTCGCGCTCTCCGCCTGACGGGAACGCACTGCGGATAGATCCATCATACCTCGCGGGCGAGGCGCCCGCACAACGCCTTGCGCCTGTCCACTACTCGGGCACCCATCTACCGACTGTTCAGCGTGGGGCGCTTGCAGTACTACGGACGTGTAGCTGGCGCCGTCGAGCGCTGGCGCCATCGTGGCTCGTGCGTGGTCGTGTGCGGGGTGCTGGGGATAAAGTGAAGGAGCACCTGCGGCGCGTTGCCGGCTTCCAAGGAGGCGTTCATGTCCCAGCTGCAGCAGCTCAGCATCTCAGGTTCGCGGCGATACGTCCTGCGCGCGGGGGTCGCCGCCACGGCCGGCGCGCTGGCGCCGGCCTGCGGCGCCAGCGCCGGTCCCGCCGGCGGCAAACCGGCGGGCGAGAGCCCGCTCCAGACCAGGCAGCCCATCACGCTCGTGTGGTGGGCCGGCAACGGCCAGGACCCGGGCTTCATGGCCATCAAAGACGCCTACATGCAGCGCTTCCCTAACGTGACCATCCAGTACGAGAAGGAGGCCGACCACCTCAAGCCCGAGAACCTGGTGGCCGGCGTGCTGGCCGGCACGGCGCCGGACGCGACCCGCTTCGCCGACGCCGGGCTCGGCGACTGGGCCGCCAAAGGCGCCCTGCTGGTCCTGGACGACCGGCTGAAGAAGTCGCAGTTCTTTAAGCCGGGCGACTTCTACCCCCGCCTGCTCGAATCGGGGAAGTGGGCGGGGAAGTTCTACGCCATCCCGTTCCTGACCGATACGCGGCCGCTGTTCTGGAACAAGGAGGCGTTCAAGACGGCGGGGCTCGATCCGGAGCAGGCGCCGCGGAACTGGGATGACCTGAAGGACTTCACGCTGCGCCTGACCCGCCGCCAGGGCGGGAGCTACGAGCGCGTGGGCTTCATCCCCCTGTTCGGGAACTCCTGGCTCTACCTGTTTGGCTGGCTCAACGGCGCGGAACCGGTGCAGTTCAGCCCCGATGGAACCAAGGTGCGCTGCACGCTGAACGACGCCAAGTGGGTGCAGGCCCTGGAATACATCGTGAGTATCTACACCGCACTGGGTGGCAAGGAGAGCCTCGACGCCTGGCTCAGGGAGGCGCACGGGTCTGGCGCGCAGCACGCCCTGCTCACCGGCCGCCTGGCCATGATGATCACTACCGACACCTTCGGCGGCACCTTCGGCCAGTATGCGCCGGACATGGATTACGGCTTTGCCCTGCCGCCGGCCCCGCGCGGGCGCCAGCCCCTCACCTGGTCCGGCATCTGGAACATGGTGGTCATGAAAGGGAGCAAGCTCCCCGATGACGCGACGGAGTTCATCAGCTTCGTCACGTCGGTCGACGGCCTGCGCCCCTGGGCCGAGGGCGCGCTGAGCAACTTCCGCGTCAGAAGCGGAGGAGCCGGATACTGGTACCCAAACGTGGCTACCAACCGCCGCGGCGGCGACGCCATCTACGAGGTGGCCAAGGGCCAGATGCCAGAGCGCGGGCAGCGCCTGCGCCGCTTCAGCCAGGAGGCCCTGCAAAGCTCGCGCTCGCGCCCGATCATGCCGGCGGGACTGGAGGTCTGGGACGCCCAGCGCCTGGCCCAGGAGGACGCCATCGCCGGCAAGGCCACGCCCAAAGCCGCGCTCGACAACTACACCCAGATCGTCAACGCCCGCCTGCAGGAGCTTGGCGTGTACTTCTGAATTCTTCAATACCGGCGCACGGCCCCCTCCATCGGGCCGTGCGCGCTCTCCCGACCGCCCCGAAGCGGCGGACTGTGCCTGGCGCCCCCTCTCCACGTCGGCGACAGGGGCAGCGTAACCACCGTCGGCCAGACCATCTCCCCGAGGCTGGCGTTCCCCCTCCCCGCGCTGGATCCGGGGTCGGCGGGGCCACCGTGGGGGAGATCCTCTCCCCACGGCCTTCGTTCCCCGTCTCCGAGACGGAGACGGGGCCAGGGGGTAACGCGCGTGCTCTGGCCCGGCGATGACAGGAAGCTATGCCCAGCTACGCCCCTTCCAGCACCGCCGCTACCTCGACTACCTGCCCCGTCTCGTGCGACCGGATCGCCGCCTCCTGCACGGCCAGCGCCCGCAGGCCCTCCTCGCCGCTGCCTTCGATCTCGTCCGGCCGCGCCCCCTGGCTCAGCTGCTCCAGCCACCTTCCCAGCCGCGTGCCGAACGTCTCCTGGAAGGACGACATCCCGCCCGCGTTGTGGATGTGCACCTCCTCCTTGCTGTCGTGCGGGTACCAGTGGAAGTCCACCGTTGAGTTGTCGATCACCACACGGCCCCGGGTGCCGCCCACCTCGGTGCGCTCGATGCTGTGCCGGTCCGGGCCGTGCATGTCGTAGCTCCCCGTCAGATGGCCGACGGCCCCCGACGCGAACTGCATGTTGATCGAGGCGTTGCTCCAACTTGCGCGCCCCGGGCCCTTGAAAAAGAAGGCCTGCACCCGCGCCACGTCCCCCGCCAGGTGGCGCATCACGTCCACCGAGTGCGAGTGCAGCGCCCGCAGGTGGAAGTACTCCGGCTCGTCCTTGGGGTTACGGATCCACAGGTTCATGTTGACGAACAGAACCGTCCCCAGCGCGCCGGACGTGATCTTCTCCTTCGCCAGGCGCGTCGCCGGCGTAAAGCGGTGGTTCAGGTCCACGGCCAGGCACAGCCCGCGCTGGCGCGCCTCGGCCACCATCTCCTTGGCCTCCCGCAGGTTGTTGGAGATCGGCTTCTCCACCAGCACGTGCTTCCCCGCCGCTAGCGCTTGCATCGTCGGCAGGTAGTGGTCACCCCCGTTCTCCACCCCGGCGGTGGCCACCGACACCATGTCGATCCGTTCCGCGCGGAGCATCTCCTCCGCATCGTAGTAAGCTGGCACACCGAACTCCTTTGCGGCCGCGTCGGCGCGCTGCCGGTTGATGTCACAGACCGCGACCAGCTCCGCCAGCGGGTTGGCCTTGTAGACGCGACTGTGCGTCCGCCCGATGTTCCCCAGACCAATGACTGCGACCTTGATTGCCATGTCGTTCTCTCCGTGTGACTGGCATTCTAAGGCCCGCACGTAGGAGAATGCATGTATCGCACGTCGCCGCACGCGGCCCGCGGTGGCCGTGCGCCGGTGGCGCGTGTCCACCAGATCTACAGCTCCCGTATGTCTAACGCGGCGTGTGCCCGCCGCGCGAGAGTCGCGTCTCCCATAGAGGGAGCGGGCTCCGCTCGTGCAGACGCCGCGCTCGCTGGAGCTCCAAAAGGAGAGAAGCATGCCTGCACGCTCCCGATGGCCCAACCTGCTGGTCATGGCCGTCGACACCCTGCGCGCCGATCACCTGAGCTGCTACGGCTACCACCGCCTCACCTCGCCGCACCTGGACCGCCTGGCGTCCCAGGGCGTGCTCTTTGAGCGCTGCTATGCCCCTAACGTCCCAACCACCCCCGCCTATTGCTCCATGCTCACCGGCATGGACGTCATGACCACCCGCATGGTCGCCCTCCAGCCCAACGAGCCCCTGCCGGCGCACCTGCGCACGCTCCCCGAGGTGCTCAAGGAGCGAGGGTACGTCTCCGCCTGCATCGGCTTCAGCGGCGAGCAGCAGGAGGCGCGCTATCGCGGCTTCGACCAGTACATGAACTTTCGCTCCTGGGTTTCCTGGGAGGAACGGCCGGGCGACAAGGCCGGCAAGCTCAATGAGAAGGCCATTCCCTGGCTGAACGACATGGTGCGCGCCGGCCAGCCGTTCTTCCTCTTCCTGCGCCACATGGACCCGCACTCGCCGTACCTGCCGCCCCCGCCTTTTGATCGCGTCTTCTACAGCGGCGACGAGACCGATTCGGCGCACCTCCAGACGGAATGGAGCATGCAGCCGGTCTTCGACTTCGCCCCCTTCGCCGAGTTCTTCAAGTCCTGGATGCCGCCGGGGCTCACCGATGCCCGCTACGTCATCGCCCAGTACGATGGCGCCATCGCCTACATGGACGCCTGTATCGCGCAGCTCCTAACCCGCCTGGAGGAGCTAGGCGTGGCCGGCGAGACCATCGTCATCCTGACGGGGGACCACGGCGAATCGCTCCTCGAGCACGAGATCTACTTCGACCACCATGGCCTCTACGAGTGCACCATCCACGTGCCCCTGATCATCAAGGCGCCGGGCGCCCTGCCCCAGGGGGTGCGCGTCCCCGGCTACGTCGCCCACCAGGACCTCATGCCCACCATCCTCGATCTGCTGGGCCAGGCCGACCTGATGCGTGAGCTGAACCTGGACGGCAAGAGCGTGCTCCCGCTAGTCCGCGGCGAGCGCACCACCAACTACACCGAGCTCTACCTGACCGAGTGCACCTGGATGCGCAAGCGCGGCTGGCGCACGCACGAGTGGAAGCTGATCGAGGCCCTCGAGCCGGACTTCCACCACAAGCCCCCGCTGGAGCTCTATAACCTGCTGGCCGATCCGGAGGAGCGCCACAACCTGGCCGAGCAGGAGCCCCACGTCGTGCAGTACCTTCGCGACCGGATGCAGGCCTGGGTGGACCGGCGTGTCCGCGAGACAGGCCGGCCAGATCCGATCCTGCAGTACCACATTGGCACTGATCGCAAGATCGGTTCGGTCAAGCAGGCCCGCGACCTCCAGGCTCAGGCCGACGTGAAGCCGGACGGGCAGGCGGGCACCGCCAGACGGCGGGGCGCCGCCCGCGCGGCACGAACGGGGGAGCGGGCGGAGCCGGCGCGCACCAGGCGCTGAACTGGATCCCTATGTCACTTGCCAGTCCTTCCATACCGCGCTGGACCACGCTGGTGTCCCAAAGGGGCATGACCAATCTTTGCGCCAGGCGTTACTTCTCTCTGGTCGTCCCGCCTCCGGCAGGAACCCTGCCCGACGCAACGATTACGCAGTACGCGCTACGGATTACGCAGTACGGCGGCGAGCTAGCCCCGGCTCCGGCCATGCGCGACCTGGTGCCGCGCGTCAACGCTTTGCTCCAGGTGCCGTAGGGGCTCACCGGACAAGTAGAATTCGGGACCGGACAAGTAGAATTCGGGAAGAAGGCGCCATGGCGGCCACCAGCACCACTACCCCCGCCGCGCCTGATAGGCGCCCTGCGCCGGCCGCGCCATGCGACGTGCCGGGCGGGACCCTGCCGGGGGCGGCAGGACTGCTGTTGCCGGAGATGGCCATGCGGTCGCTGGACACGACCTGAAAGGAGGCGCGTGGGAGACGCTCCCCGCCGACGGCAACCGCTACGAGGTCATCGACGGCGTCCTGTACATGACGACGGCGCCCAGCTCCGTTCACCAGTGGATCGTCCAGCAGATCTTCCTCATGCTCTTCCAGCAGATTGACCCAAAGGGGCTGAGCACCACGCTCTGGGCGCCGATCGGCCTGTTCATGCCGGGCTGCGACCCGGTGCAGCCCGACCTGCTGGTCGTCCGTGCGGAGGACAGGCACATCTTCCGTGAGACCCGTATCCGGGGCATCCCCGCGCTGATCGCCGATGTCGTCTCGCCCAGCCACGCCACATATGACACGCGCATCAAGCGCCGCGCCTACGCCCACGCGGGCGTGCCGGAGTGCGAGCACCGCCTGCTCCTGCCGGTCGGCTAGCCCTACGCCCACGCGGGCGTGCCGGAGTACTGGATCGTGCGCCCGACGACGCGCGACGTGCTGGTCTGCACGCGCCCGGACGAGGCGCTTGGAGGATTACGCCCAGACTTACCTGATGGGCGCGAATGAAGAGCTGATCTCGCCCACCCTGCCCGTGCGCGCCCGCGTCGGCGACTTCTTTGCCGGCGCGCCCAATACGACGCTCGTAGGGGACACGGCCAATGATGAGTGAGCGCATCGCCGACACGCACGTCCACGTCTGGTCGGACGACCGCGCCAGGTACCCCATGGTCCCCGGGCGTGAGCGCCCTCTGACCCATCGAGGCAGCGCCGACCTCCTCATCGAGCAGATGGACCGGTGCGGCGTGGCCATGGCCGTGCTCGTGCAGACGCCGTGGCTGGGCGAAGACAACCGCTATCTCGTGGATACGATGCGTCGCTTCCCTGGGCGCTTCGCCGCCGTTGGCTGGCTGGAAGATCCCCTCGCTCCCGACGCGCCTGACCGGCTGGAGCGACAGTATCGCCAGGATCAGTTTCGGGGCGTGCGCCTGCACCTGACCGAGGCGCGGGTGAACGAGGGGGTGCTGGCCGGCGCCGCCGACCCGCTGCTCCGGCGCGCTCGGGATCTGGACGTGCCGGTCTGCTTCCTCAACCGCCTGCCGTCCCACCCCACCATCGTCCGCGTCGCCGATCGCTTCCCCGACCTCACGATCGTCGTCGACCACCTCGGCCATCCCGACGTGGCCGAAGCGCCGGCGTTCCCGTCGTCGGCGCCCTTCTTCTCGCTGGCCGAGCGGCCCCGCGTCTACATCAAGGTCTCGAACCACGTGCTGCACTCGCGGGCGCCGTACCCCTGGGCCGATCTCCACGACTACCAGCGCCGCGTGATCGACGCCTTTGGCCCGCAGCGCTGCATGTGGGGCTCCAACTGGCCCATGCAGCTGCCCGATCCGAGCTATCAGCAACGCCTGGACGCCGTCCGCATCCATCTCCCCGGCCTCACCGCCGACGAGCGCGCCTGGATCCTCAGCCGTACCGCCTTCACCCTCTGGCAGCCCGTTGCGTAGCCCCGGCGCAGCGCCTGCGCCGCTGTCTTTGGTCGTCCCACTTGCTTCCAGCGGGAGCCCCTCGGCTACGGGGCGGGCTCGCTACTCGCGGCTCGGCACTCGCTACTCCCGCCTCCGCCAGGCGCAAACACTGGCTGCGGGCGGGGCCGCGCCGGGACGGAGGAGGGACCTCACCCCCTAGCCCCCTCTCCGACACGGAGAGGGGGAACGAGGGCGGGGGAGGGAGGACCTCACCCCCTTCGGCCGGGGCCACGCCGCACCCGCTCCGACACGGAGACGGGGACCGAAGGCCGTGGGGAGAGGATCTCCCCCACGGTGGCCCCGCCGACCCCGGATCCAGCGAGGGGAGGGGGACGACGGCCATGGCACTTGCGCCATCCGGACCTTGTGCGCACGCCCGTGGCCGAACGGCAGCGGTGGCTGCGGCTCATCGCCTGTTCTATACCTCCGCCATATGGCGGCCACTTGCCGCGAGTGGACGAGCCACTCGATGGCCAATGCCCTGCCCCCGCTCCGACGCGCGATGCTCGGGGGCGGGGGAGCCGGCCATCGGCTAGCGGCGAGTGATGGTGCGACCGCAGTGTCGGGCGCCGCGAGATGCCGCGCGGCCGTGGAGCGGTAGATAGCCTGCGCCTGGCTCCTGACGGGGCGCTCGCTCCCCGTCCATGTTCAAGGTTCAAGGTTCAAAGTTCAAGGTTGGAAGGTTGGAAGGTTCAACTGAGCGATCCCGCGCCGGGTTTCGGCCCGACACAACCGTGGCCACGGGACGCGCGTTGCACTGGGTACACCCTTCAACACGGCATGGCGACGAGCGTCGAGCGCAGACGAAGATGGCTAGGATCCGGCTGGTTCACTGGAACGCTGCGGGAGCGAGGCAGCGTGTTGAGCAACTCCGAACCATGGGCTACGACGTGGCGCACGACGTGCCGCGTGGCCCGGCCTGGTTGCGCGACCTGAGGAGCGATCCCCCCGCGGCGGTGGTGGTAGACCTCAGCCGGTATCCCTCCCACGGCCGCGACGTCGCGCTGGCCATCCGGCAGCACAAGGCCACGCGCGGCATCCCGCTCGTATTCGTCGGCGGTGAGCCGGAGAAGGTGGCGCAGATCCGCAACCTCCTACCGGACGCCGTCTTCGCCGACTGGGGGCAGATCGCCGGCCCGCTGCGGGAGGCGGTCGCCCATCCCCCGGTAGAGCCAGTCGTGCCGCCGTCGGTGTTGGCCGGCTATGCAGGCACCCCACTCCCCAGGAAGCTCGGCGTCAAGCCAGGCACCGTAGTTGCCTTGATCGGTGCGCCCGATGGCTTCCTGGAGATGCTGGCGGACCTGGCGGAGGGCGCAGCCTTTCACGATCGGCCCGGTACCTTCTGCCACCTGACGATCTGGTTCGCGCGTTCTCGAGCCGAACTCCAAGGTGAGATCCCGCGCATCGGGGCGCAGGCCGTTCACGGCCCCATCTGGATCGCGTGGCCGAAGAAGGCGGCCGCGACCAACTCGGACCTGTCGGAGCAGTACGTGCGCGAGATCGGCCTCGGAGCCGGCCTGGTCGATTACAAGATCTGCGCCATCGACCAGACCTGGTCCGGCCTGCTGTTTGCGCGGCGTAAGGGGAGGTAGCTCGCCTGCATGGCAGTCGCGCCCTTTTCTGGTGGAGAGGAATGCGCGTCAAACCGTACTCCGCGGTGAGCGAGATCAGCGCCATCAGCGCGGTGACACCTCCGCTCCTGGCACAGATGTCGCGTGACTTCTGGCCGTGCACCCAGGTAAGCTGGCGCCTCCGGCGTATACTCCTTCAGGGGCACCGAGATGGCCACCGCTCTCGGGGTCGCGTTGCCGCGGAGGTCGGCACGGGTCGCGCTGCCCGTGCCTCAGCCGGCAGCGCGCGCCGCCGGTCTGCGCCTGGCGCTGGGCGCCGGCCTGCTCCTGGGCCAGTGGGCCTTCATCTTTGGCGCCGCCTGGGACGTGCAGTGGCACATCGCCGTCGGGCGGGACCGCCCCTTCATCCCGCCGCACCTCCTGCTGCTGAGCGGCATCGCCCTCACCGGTGTACTTGCCCTGGCCGCCGTCGTCTGCTGCACCTGGGCCGCCTGGCGTGGCGCTGCCGCCCCGACCCCAGGAGCCGCCGGCGCAGGGCCGGATGCGCTGCGGGCGCCGCCGGACCTCGCCCGCTTTCTCTGGATCTTGCGCGCACCGCTCGGTGTCTATCTGGCCGGGTTCGGCGCCCTCTTCTCGGCGCTGGCCTTCCCTCTGGACGACTACTGGCACCGCCGTTTTGGCCTCGACGCCACGCTGTGGTCGCCCTTCCACGTGATGATCGTCTCGGGAATGGCCCTCGCCGCGCTCGGCACGAGCTACGTCTTTGCCTCTTCCATTGCCGCTTCCGTTCCAGCGCCCGCCCCGTCCCCACCCTTTGGCGCGCCCGAGAAGGAGCAGTGGGATCGCGCCGTACGGCGGGGTGATGCGCCGGAGGGTGACGACCTGCCTGAGGCCGGAGCGGGTAGGCGCTGGCTACAGCTCACGGCCGGCTTCGGTGGCGCTCTGAGCCTCGCCACCCTGGCCGGCGTCCTGCTCATCCTCACCGGGCAGGCGCTGGATAGCGACGGCATTCTCCGCCGTTCGCCCGGCGCGCCACCCATGCTCCTTTACCCGCCACTGCTTGCCGTGGCTAACATCCCCTGGCTGGTGGCGGCTGCCACGTTTCCCCGCCTGCCCGGCGGCGCCAGCGTGGCGGCGCTGGCGCTGATGCTGATGCGCTCCGGTCTATTCGCCTTCGTCCCCTGGGCGGTCCAGGTCGCCGCAGCCGCGGAGCGGGTACCTGTGCGCCCGACCGTCCCCCCGGTGGCCGCCCTCCCCCTTGCCTTTCCGGGCTGGCTGATCGCCTCCGGCCTGCTGATCGATTCCGCCTGGGCGCTCACCCGGTTGCTGCAGCGCCGGTCCCCCTTCTCCGGCCGCCCCTCCCTCGCGGTCCGCCGGATCGCCCCCTGGCTGCCGCTGGCACTGGCGGGACCTGCCGCCGCCCTGATCCAGGCGCGGCTGGACCAGCCGTGGCTCTTGACCCTCCCCCTTACCCGCGCCGCCCGTGGCGTCAACCTCCAGGCTGCGTTCATGGCGTCCCTGCCGGCGGTGGCCGTCTGCGGCCTGGCGGGCGCGCTGCTGGGCATCGGGCTCAGCGCCGGCCTCCGGCGCATCCAAGCCCGTGATGGCGGCGCGCCGGCGACGCTCCGTCCGCCCCTGGCCGCGCCCAGGTGGACGGGTATAGTGTGGTCGGCCGTGCAGGTGGCCCTGCTGGTCCTCTTGCTGGCGCTCCTGGCGCTGGTCTTGCGGCTCACCGCCGGCCCGCTGCTGCGCATCCCCGTATGGACCGCGTGGTTGATCGGCCTCCTGCCCCTCTGGAGCCTGCTCGGCGTGATCCTCATCCGCGCCTGGCCCGCCTGGCGGGGGTCGCCGCCGGCACCGTGAGCCCTACAACGGACACGACCCCCACCGTCACCTTGCCCACCACCTGATCACCACTTGCCCACCACCTGATCACCACTCGATCACTACGCCTCCACCACCCTCACAATCTCGTCCTGCACCGGCGTATACACCTGCGGCCCGTCCGCTCCCATCACGGCGTTCAGTTCCAGGCGCACGCCAAACTGGCCAGGCAGGTAGATGCCCGGCTCCACGGAGAAGGCCACGCCGCGCAGCACCAGCCGCGTATCGTGCGTCTCGAAGTCGTCCAGGCAGACGCCGGCCGAGCCGTGCACCTCTTCCGGCCCCAGGTTGTGGCCGGTGCGGTGCGTAAAGTACTCCCCGTAGCCCTCGCCGGCAACGAAGTCCCGCACCGCGCGGTCGACCTCCCAGCCCTGGGGCGTGCGCCCCTCCCTGGCGGCACGCGCCAGGTATTCCAGGGCCAGGTCGCGGGCCCGCCGCACGACCGTGAAGACCCGCCGGTATTGGTCGGGCACCGGCGACGGGCCGGTCCACGCCACCCACGTCACGTCCGCGTACGGCGAGCCCGGCTCATTCACCCGCGCCCAGAGGTCGATCAGCAGCCACTGGTCGCGCTCGATCGTCCGCGCGCCCCGCTCAGCCGGCTCGTAGTGCGGGTTGGCGCTGTTCGGCCCCGCCGCCACCGTCGGGCGGTACACCGTCAGCAGGCCCAGGGCGCTGAACCGCTCCACAATGAACGCGCACACGGCGTACTCGTCCACTGGCACGCCCGCCCGCAGCCGCTCGCCGACCAGGGCAAAGGCCTCGTTCTTCACCTGGTCGACCAGTTGCGCCGCCCGCCGGTGCTGCTCCACCTGGCGCGCGTCCCACTGCGCGATGGCTAGCTGCAGCAGGTCGGCCGAGCTGACCACGTCCGCGCCCAGCGACCGCACCAGGTCGAGCGTGCCCCCGTCCACGCGCGAGACGTACGGCAGCTCCCCCATCGGCGAATACTCCATCGCCACCGTCTTGTGATGGAGGCCGAGCGACGCCAGCGCCGCGCGCAGGCTCTCCCGATGGTGGTACGTGCGTACCTCCCATCGCTCATCCGCCAGCGCCTGCGCCTCAATGGCGTGCGCCAGAACAATCGGCTTTCCCTCTCCCACAAGGGGAGAGCGGGACGGGGGGTGAGGGGTAGCCGGTATCCACAGGAACGTCCGGCGCGTCAGGTGCCCGCCCTCTGGCCCGCGGCCCAGCACCTGCCACAGCAGCGGGTTGCTGCCGCGGAAGTCCATCAGCAGCCACCCGGACCAGCCTCGCTCCCGCAGATACTGCTGTATTGCCTGGCGACGGTCCCAGTAGGCCACCTTGCTGCCACTTATGCGGCGATACTGATCTGGAGCAGACGCGGCGGCCCCTTCTCCTCAGGCGCGGCAAGCCCGCGCGGCACGAGGCTCTCGATGTACGCCTCAATCGCCTCTCGGGCCCATACCATGCACTGCTCGACAGTCTCACCCTGCGTTACACAACCAGGCAATGCCGGCACCGTGACGGTGTAACCCCCCTTCGGTATCAGGATCGAGGACGATCGCGCATCGACGGTCGCGCCTGCCTGCCTCTGCTCATCTACCCCTGTGCATCTTACAAAAGGTGTCTCCGCCAGTCACGCGAGGCAACCGTGGCACGGGTCCTCTCGATCTCTGGCTTCCACCCATGCGCGGCTGAGCCCGTCTACGCAAACGCCGGCTCAGGCAGCGGCACCCCGAAGCGCTTCGCCGCGTCCGCCAGGGCCGCCCAGGTGTCCTCCGGAATGGGGACGCCGCTCCGCTCCCGTTCGGCCCGCGCCTGCGCTTCCGGCTCGCCGGGAAGCAGCACCGCCTCGAAGCCGGGGGCCGGCGGCACGGCCTTCACCGCCGCGGCCATCCGGTCGATCGTGCCCGTGTAAGCGTCCTCACTGGCGAACGCCCGCGGGTTCAGCGCCAGCACGAGCACCCCGCCCCCGCGCCCGTCCGGCGCCGGCTGCTCGGCCGTCAGGCCGGCTCCCAGCAAGGCGGCGATCAGGGAGAGCGCATACCCCTTGTGGCCGCCCATCGGCAGGATCATGCCCCCGGCGTAGAAGTCCGCGGCGTTGGTGCTCGGCCGGCCATCCTTGTCCACGATGCATCCGGGCGGCAGGGGCGCGTGCTTGGCCCGCGCAACCTGGATCTTCCCCTCCGCGACCACCGTCGTCGCGAAGTCTGCGACCACCGGCGCCAGCTGCTTGCCGGGAATGCCCACCGACCACGGGTTGGTCCCCAGGTGACGCGCGGCGCCCCCGTACGGGGCGGCGTGGCCGCTATTGGGCCCGGCGCTGCCGTAGATGACGAAGGCGATGTACCCCCGCTCCGCGGCGTCCTCGCTGTAGTGCCCCAGCCGGCCAATGTGGTTGCACCGACGGATGGAGACCGCCCCGGCGCCGCTGACGTCGGCCTTCCTGAGGGCCACGTCCAGCGCGAACGAGGCCGCAACCTGGCCAAAGGCGCGCTTGCCGTCCACCACCGCCGTGGCCAGCCACTCCTGCACCACCTCCGGCCGCGCGTCCGGCACGATACGCCCCTCTTCAATCTGTCGCAGGTAAGCCGGAATGCGGATCACCCCGTGGCTGTCATGCCCCGAGAGGTTCGCCTTGACCAGATGCCGCGCCGTGTGCGCCGCCAGCTCGTCCGGCGTCCCCGCCGCCACGAAGACCCGCCTGGCCAGCTCCTCCAGCGCCGCCGGCGCCACCCATCTCACTTCTGCCATGTCTCCTCTCCTTCTCTCCTTCATGATCACGATGTGGCCGTGTCCCTGCTCAGCCCCCTTGAACGATACCCGTGGTTCCGGTGTCGCTTCCCCCAGTCAAGGGAAGCAGCACCTGGGTGGCGGCGCCCAGGGCGTCCACAATCGCCACTTCCCCCAGTCAAGGGGAGCAGCTCACCTGGAGCATTCACCACCAGCAAGGGGTCCCGTCTCCCTTTGGGAGCGGGTGAGGGCTCCACTCAATGAAGGATCCAGCAACAATCACAGGCCAAGCAGTACCACAGAGGCAGGCATTATAGGGTGGGCGCTGGCTCGGCGTTACGCCCTGCGCGGGCGCGGGCGATCGGTCTGGCGCAGGATCTTGGTGGCGAGCAGCCGCAGGTCCCTGGCGGCCGGCCCTACCAGTTGCATGCCATCCGATCCCCGCCAAGCGGCGACGGGCATGGTGACCCACGCCAGGAGTACTCAAGCCGATAGCGGTCAGGACCATACACCTGGCGGCGGGCCCGCTACTCAGCCGGCCGGTTCCGTCCTGCTCAGCCCGTCCGCCAGCCGGTCCACCAGGTGCGCCGCCTCCTCCGGCTGCACCCGCGCGGCAAACCGTTTCAACACCTGCTCCGACTCGTCGTCCAGCACCTCGCCCTCCTCCGCCGCATACCGGCGCGCCCGCTCCGCCGTCTGCGCTCTAAACTGGACCGCGAACTCAGGCTCCTGCCGCCCATCGATCGACACCCGTACGAAGGGGCCGACGCTGCACTCGCCCAGGCAGCTCACCGGCACCACGTCCACCAGGTCGGCGACGCCGCGGGCCATGGCTTCCTGGCGCGCCGCGCTGATCACCGCCCGCGCGCCGAGACGCGTGCAGCACCCACCAGCGCAGACCATCACCCGCGCGCCTGGCTGCCGGCGCGCCGCGCGGCAGGCCGCGCACAGCCGCGGGATCAGGGGCCCGCCACACGTCTGCACCGCCGGCACGGACGGCCCTCCGCACCGAATGCAGGCGAACGGATCCGGAATCCAGCCCGACCTCTGGCGCCCTTGCGCGGCAGCGGAAGGCCCCTCCGACGAGCCCGCGTCAGGCAGTCGGAACGCCGGGACCTCCATCTCCGCATCACCCCGTTTCCGCGTCTCGGTGTCTCCACGTCCCCGTGTCTCCGTGTCTCCACGTCCCCGCGTCCCCGCGTCGGGGTGGGGCGCAGGGCGGAGGATCACCGGCGCCGCCAGCGCTTCCGCCAGCACCCGCCCTGCCTGTGGCACCAGGTACCGTGGCCCGACCACCGGCGCCGCCACCCGCGCATGGTACGGCCGGCCGAGGTGCGCCGCATACGCTGTCGAGAAGGCCACGTACGGGTCGAACGGCGCCTGGTGGGCCGGCGCCAGGGCGCCCGGGCCGGCCGCCAGCAGCGCCTCAAGCGCGCGCAGATAGGCTGCAATGGGAGGGGCCTCACCCTCCTTGTAGACCGGCGTCTGGCCGACCACCGGCAGGATGTCCCCCGGAAGCAGCAGCCCGCCACCGGCCCGCGGCCACAGCAGCGCTACCTCGCCGTCCGGCGCTGCCTCGTCCGGCAAGCGGCGGACGACGACGCCCCCCGGAAGCGCATCCGAAGGCTCATAGGGCCGGTCGATCCCCGCCGGGAGCGGCCCCACGCCCTGCCCCGGCGCCCAGACGGTCACCGCGCCGCCTGCACGGTACCGTTCCGCCAGGCGGGCGTGCCGCGCGCTGGTCAGGATCACGTGTCGCACCGGCCCGCCCTCTGCCTCAATGGCGCGCCGCGCTTCCGGCAGGAGGCCCGGCGGATCGATCAGCACCACGCCGTCAGGCGTGGTCAGGGCCGTGCCGCAGCGGTCGCTTCCGGCGGGGTCGGCCCAGCGCCACACCCGTGGAAGGACGCGCTCGTATGGCGGCGCCGCCTGGCCAGGCGCCGCACGGAGTGACGCATCAGTCATTGGAGATAAACAGTCCTCTCGTGACCTTGGTGAGTGGAGGGAGAACGCAGGCGGCGCCGCGGGATCGGTCGTTGACGCCGCGCTCATCTATTGAGTATAGTCCCCTTCACTTCCTGCGAACGATTTGCAATAAGCAGCGTGCGTCGCACGAGATGGAGAAGGAGAAAATGTCGAGAGGGCGATACCTGAACCGGCGATTGATCCTTGCCGCGGCTATACCGGTCGCCGGCGCGTGGCTCGGCGCCTGCGGCGAGGCGGCACCGCCGCCCCGCGATGCAGGCGCCGCCGGTGGTGGGGCCGGCACGTCGGCGCCCGATCGTGAGGTGGTGATCGGCGTCTCGCGCGACCTGGCCAACGGCCCCCAGGATCCCTTCTTCCTGCACTCCAGCGCCATGGTCTGGGAGCCGCTGGTTGGCCTGGACGATGCGCTCAGGCCGGTGCCGGCGCTGGCCGAGCGGTGGGACCTCTCCCCAGACGGCAAGACCTGGACCTTCAAGCTGCGCCCCGGGGTGCGGTTCAGCGACGGTACGCCGTTCGACGCCGGCGCGGTGGTGAAGAACCTCCAGCGCTACCTCAAGATCAGCCCGCGCAGCTCGCCCTTCTTCACCATGGACGTCCGCGTCGGCTACGGCCAGATCGCCGGCGTGCAGCAGGCCGACGCCCAGACCGTGGTCATCCAGCTCGAGCAGCCGGCGCCGTTCATGGTCAACACCATGAGCAACTTCTTTTCCGCCATGTTCCATCCCGGCAGCCTGGCCGAGAGCGGCGACTTCACCGGCATCCCGCTGGCCACCGGCCCCTTCAAGGCCGTGGAGTGGAAGCGCGACGAATATCTCCTGCTAGAGCGCAACGACCAGTACTGGGGCGCCAAACCGGCCGTGCGGCGCATCCGCCTGCGGGTGATCCCCGACGCCAGCGCTCGCGTCTCGGCGCTCCTGGCCAGGGAGGTCGACGCCGTGGCGGAACTGGGCGCCCTCCTCCCCGCGCAGGCGCAGCAGCTCAAAGGCCAGCCGGGGATCACCGTCGGCGCCGATCCCATCTCCATCAGCCAGTATCTGGCCTTCAACTGCTCCCGCCCACCATTCGACGACGTCCGCCTGCGGCGCGCCGTGGCCATGGCCATTGACCGCGACGCCATCGTGCGCGATCTGGTCTACGGGTACGCCACCCCCGGCAAGTCGCTGCTCTCGCCAATCAGCAAGCAGTGGTTCTCCCCTAAGGGCACGCCTCGATACGCGCCGGCCGAGGCGCAAAAGCTGGCCGCCGAGGCGCTGGCCGGCAGGAAGGTGGAGGCCGTGCTCCCCTTCTCGTCCAGCGCGGGGCAGGCGCGCCCCTACAAGGCCATGGCCGAGCTGCTGCAATCTCTCCTCCGCCCGCTGGGGATCGAATTGCGCCTGCAGGCGCTGGAGAACGCCGCGCTCACCGACCTGACCAACCGCGGCGAGTGGAACCTGCGCTTCACCCAGCAGGGATGGGCCAACGGCGATCCGGACTTCATCTTCAGCGCCATGCTCGCCTCCACCGGCACGTACAACGTCATGGCCAAGGCCGGCTTCAAGCACGCCGAGGCGGATGAGCTGATCGCCGCCGGCAAGGTCGAGCGGGACGAGCGGAAGCGGTTCGCCATCTACGAGCGCCTGCAGGAGCTGGCCGTCCAGGAGATGCCTGTCCTCCCGCTCTATCACGAGCACGCCCCCTACGCCTATCGCGATACCATCACCGGCCTCCGGCAGCGCGTCAACTACCAGCCCACGCTGGACGGCATCAAGCTCATGAAGAATTAAGAAGGAAAAATGAAGAATGAAGAAAGGCGGACAACCCTGAACGGCGACGCACTGACCTCCGTCCTTCTTCCTTCTACTTAATCTGCAATTCTCATGGCCCAGTATCTTGCCACGCGCCTCCTGGCCGCCATCCCTACTCTCCTGGCCCTGACCCTGGCCGCCTTCGTGCTCACCACGGCGGCGCGGGGTGATCCGGCGCTGCTGGCCCTCCAGCAAGCCGGCCAGGAGCCGACCCCTGAAGCGCTGGCCGCCTACCGCCGGCAGCTTGGCCTGGACCAACCATTCGCCGTGCGGTACCTGCGCTGGCTGGGTGGCGTGGTTCAGGGCGACCTCGGCCGGTCCTTTCTCTCGCAGCGCCCCGTGGGGGCCATGCTCCAGGAGCGGATCCGCCCCACGCTGATCCTGGGCCTGAGCGCGCTGGCCCTGTCTACCGCTCTGGGCGTGGGCATGGGCACGATCTTCGCCCTCCGCTACGACACCTGGCTGGACCGTGCCGGACGGTTCGCCACGCTCGTGCTGGCCTCCGTGCCCAGCTTCTGGCTGGCCATCGCCCTGATCGTGCTGTTTGGCGAGAAGCTGCGCCTGCTGCCCGTCGCCGGCTTTGGCCTCGACCGCCATCTGGTGCTGCCCGCGCTGGCCCTGGCCATCGGCCCCGCCGCGTCGCTGATGCGCCTGACCCGCGCTCGCGTGCTGGAGGTGATCGCGCTGGACCACGTCCGCACCGCTCGGGCCAAGGGGCTCGGTGGGGCCGCCATCACCTGGCACCACGTCCTGCGCAACGCTGCCATCCCCGTTGTCAGCCTGGTCGGGCTGCGCTTCGGCCACATCCTGGCCGGCGCCATCATCGTGGAGTCCATCTTTGCCTGGCCCGGTATGGGCAGCGTCGTGCTTACCGCCATCTCCGGGCGCGACCTCCCCGTCATCGGGGGCTACGTGCTGGTCGCCGGCGTCCTGTTCATCGTGGCCAACCTGCTGGTGGACGTCTGCTACGTGCTGCTCGATCCGCGCATCCGGCTGGGGATGCGGGGCAGCGCACGGTGAGACACGAAGGATGAAGCCTGCTGTCATACCGGCGCGCCCCGTAGCGCTCGCTCCTACGCGACTGGACACGCAGCCTCAGCGAGCCCTGGCCCGTCCTTCGGTCTTGGGCCTTCGCGCTTCGTCCGGCTGGATCGGCCTGGCGGTGCTCATCCTCTTCTTCGTTGCCGCTCTGGCTGCCCCCGCGCTTGCGCCGGCCGATCCCAACGCCATCGATCTCGCCCGCAAGCTGGAGGGACCGTCGGCGCGCCACCCGTTGGGCACTGACCACCTTGGCCGTGACGAGCTGTCTCGGCTGCTTCACGGGGGCCGGGCGGCGCTCACGCTGGGGCTGGGTGCCGTGTTCGGCAGCGCCGTGCTCGCGCTCATCGCCGGCGGCCTGTCCGGCTACTTTGGCGGGATCATAGATCTCGGTGTGGGTATGGTGCTGAACGTGCTGCTGACCATGCCCGGGCTGATCCTTACGCTCGCCATCCTGGGCATCCTCGGCACGGGGGAGGTGAGCCTCCTGTTGGCGCTGATCGGGTCAGGGTGGGCCGGTGAGGCGCGCATCATCCGCGGGGCAGTGCTGGAGGCGCGCGAGCAGGGCTACGTGGAGGCCGCCCGCGTCCTCGGCGCGCGTGACCTCTACGTACTGGTGCGCCACATCCTGCCCAACATCCTGGGCACCGTCGCCGTGCTGGTCACGCTGCACCTGGGCAGCGTCCTGCTGACGGTGACCAGCCTATCCTTTCTGGGGCTGGGGGTCCAGCCACCCCAGGCGGACTGGGGCACCATGCTCAGCGACAGCCGGCCCTATGCCGGCTCCCACCCCCACCTGATGCTCTTCCCCGGCCTGTGCATCGTCACGTTCGCCGTCGCCGCCAACCTGGCCGGCGACGCCCTCCGCGACCTGCTGGACCCCCGCCGCCGGTAGGCTCGCCGTTACAGCGGTTCAGGGAATAGGCCGAGGAGACGGCCCAGGAAAACTAGCAACTGGGCTTCATCAACGGCATTGCCTCACGCCTTTACGCCCGCGGCAGCAGGCACCGCTCAAACTTGCCGAGCATCGCCCTGCCTACTCACGCCCTTACGCCCGCGGCAGCAGGGGCGGTGGACGGCTGCCGCGGCGAGGGCCGCGGCTCACGCCCTTGCGCTTGCGGCAGCGCGCCGTCTCTGGTCAGATGCCGAACGCGCTGTCTCGGACAAAGGCCAGAGCCGCCTCGAAACGCTCGTCGTGTGGCACGTGTTGCAATGCTGCAACGAAGGATTGATGCGGGGCCGAGCGTCGCAACTGCGCAATCTGTTCCGATAACAGCGGGGCGAGCTGGGCGGACAGGTCCTGGCGATCCTTGACCTCTATCACCGCCGCCAGGTTTCCTTGCCTATCGCGCCCGACGATGTCGGCACGCGTGTCCAATAACCGCATGTTTGGTTCCCCTCTTGCCGCTCCAAATCCCACATCAGGCCGGCGCGGGGACTGAACGCCGATCATTATTAATCGGGGCTAACAGACTGCGGCTTCGCACGAGCTACTGAACTCACGCACGAATGCGCCGGGGTAGCATGCGCCGAGAGCCACCCTGCACGCCTGCGATGCACCGCTGCACGCCCCACGGACGGCCCAGAAGGAGACCGTCTCTGCCTTAGCGCCCAGGCATACCCGATCTGGGCGTGTGCAACACCCGGGGATAGCGACAGACCAGAGCGGTCGTTCCCCCGCTCCGTATCGGAGCGGGGGCGGCGGGGCCCAGCCGCACGGTGGGCGGCGTAGGGCAGGGGTGCGGCGCGGCCCCGGCCCAAGGGGGTGAGGTCCTCCCTCCCCCGCCTTCGTTCCCCCTCTCCGTGTCGGAGAGGGGGCTAGGGGGTGAGGTCCGCTTCTGCGTCCCCGTGTCTCCGCGTCGGAGTGGGGAGCAGAAGGGGGGTCCGCCATGGCGGCCGGTTCCGAGGGTGTGCACAGACCCCGACCCAGCTTTACTGCTTCACGCCAGCCCTGCGAAGGTGCATAATCCGAGTATGCCCATTGTCGTCGAGCGGCGCCCGACTACGGGTCTGCGGGTCGGGGCCGCGCAGTAGCCGGAGGTCCACATCCCCACCAGCAGGAGGCTTTGCCATGGCGACCAACCCAGGCGGATACGGCATCGAAGCGCGCGTCGAAGCGCACGGGGGGCAGACACGAGCGGCGCCACCCTCGGGCGTGGCCGGCGGGTACCCGTTGCGCTGCCACGGGGTAAGTAGGCGGGGCGTCGTGCAAGCGCTGGCTGGCGGCGCGGCTGGCCTGGCGGCCGGCGCGCTCGTCGCCTGCGAGCCACGGGCCGCGTCGACGCCGAGCACATCGGTCACGGCCAAACCGGTCAAGATCCACCTCTCCACCGACTGGAACTCGCCCACGCGCAAGGCCGTCATGGACCTGATGAAGGACGAGTTTTCCAGGAAGTACCCCAACGTCACCATCGAGCACGAGCACGTGACCGCCGCCGGCGGCAGCGCCGAGGGCTACTCGGAGAAGATCGTGGCCTCACTCGCCGCCGATACCGTGCCGGACGTGGTCGCTAACTGGGCCTATGTCCCCTTCGTCGAGCATCTGGTCGACCTGACGCGCGACGCGCCCGCCGCCGGGTGGCGGAAGGCGGACGTCGTCTACGACGTGAAGAACCAGGAGGTCGACGGCAAGCTGTACATGCTCTCCATGAGCTCGGCGGTGAGCGGCTGGGTCTACAACAAGACCCTTTTCCAGGAGGCCGGCCTCAAGGAGCCGGACGACACCTGGACCTTCGACCAGGTGCTGGAGGCGGCTCGGAAGCTCACCAAGCCGGACAAGCGCCAGTACGGCGCGCTCGCGCCGGATGGCTTCTGGTTCGGCTGGCTGGAGGTGGTGTGGGCCGCCGGCGCCGGCTCGACCGGCCCCACCTCGGCCGAGATGTTCAGCGCCGAGCGGAAAAAGTCGCGCCTCGCCGAGGCCGGCGGCCTGGACGCCTTCGAATGGTACGTCAACCTGATCCACAAGCAGCAGGTGGCGCCGACCGCCGCCCTGGCCCGCGAGCACGGTATCTCCTTTGAGACCGGCAAGATCGGCATCCGGCCGTTCGGCGTCTACAACTCGGGCGCGACGGCCAAGCAGATCGGCGATAGCTTCGTCTGGTCGGCCATGCCCATCCCGCTCTATCCCTCGACGCGGAAGCGCGCCACCGACCTCAACTCGGAAGGCTTCGTCATTCCCAAGGCGACCAAGAGACGGGGCACGTACGAGACGGCCCTGCGCTACACTCTCTCCTTCTACAGTGATCCGGTGCAGAAGATGGTGGCCGAGCAGCGGGGCACCCTGCCCATCATGCGCAAGTGGGTCGAGAGCCGCGAGTACCTGGACCCGCCACCGCTGAACCTGAACGTGATCGTCAAGACCATGAACGACCGGCAGATCATCGTCGGCGACCACCAGCAGCGCCATAAGGCCTTCCGCCAGTGGATCGCCGCCGTGCGGGCGGAGACGAATAAGGCCTTCACCGGCGAAAACGCCCCCAGGCCGGCCCTCCAGGCGGCGATGATGGCGGGCGATCAGGTGTTGGCGGCGAACTAGGGCAACACACAGTGGCGTCATGGTGGTCATCTGACCTGGCGCGCCACTGCCGCGGGCTAAAGCCGGGGTCCCCGCACAAGGCGGTGCTACGCCTACATGTGCGAAGGCCGCTTGCGCGGGCGCCGCAAGATCGGCCGGCTAAAGCCAGCTTTGCAGATGTAGCCGAGCCGCTTTAGCGTCCGACGAGCGCGGCCGGCGTGCCGCGGCGCTCGTGGTCCGGGTCCAGCAACAGGCTGCCCAGGACCGCCCCCGCTTTAGCGTCCGGCGAGCGCGGCCGGTGTGCCGCGGCGCTCGTGGGCCTAGTACTTGGCCACGGTGATTTTGCTGGATGCAGCCAGATTGCGGAACCCACCAGCAGCACCGCGGCGGAGTACTAGTGCACCATCAGGCCAGCGACCTGGCATGGCTTTCCCTGGTGCGCGGGCTGGCATTCCCGAAGAGGTTGCCTGCGACAGCACT
>DAOTTI010000051.1:0-23087 GCA_034437795.1 Chloroflexota bacterium
CGCGTCGCAAGGCGCGCAGCCGGGCCGTACTAACGGACGAGGGCTTCTCTCCCGCTCTTCGTCGGCAACATTGCAGTTTTCCTCTTCGAGTTAAGGAACGCGAAGGGCCCCTGCCCATGTGGGCAGGGGCCCTTCGTTTTCTCCGATTGCCGCCTTAGCACAGCGGCATGCAATCGGGTATCAGGCCGATCAGGCGCGCGCGGCTGCCAAGCGGCTCAGGCCGTACTCGAAGGAGTCGGCCAGCGCCACCCAGCTCGCCTCGATGATGTTGGTGGAGCTTCCCACTGTGGTCCAGGTTGTCTCGCCGTTCGACGAGTCGATCAGCACGCGAACACTGGCGGCCGTGCCTGACCCCTCATCAATCACGCGGACCTTGTAGTCCGTCAGGCGGATGTCGCGGACCTGCGGGTAGAAGGCCGCCAGGGCCTTGCGCATGGCGTTGTCCAGCGCGTTCACCGGGCCATTGCCCTCGCCGGCGGTGTGTAGCAGCTCGCCTCCAACGCGCACCTTGACCATGGCCTCGGAGAGCATCTCGCGGCCCTCACGCGTCTCCACCAGCACGAAGAAGTCAACCAGCTCAAACGGCGGCTTATAGTCCGGCTGCAGCCGGCGCACCATCAGCTCGAAGGACGCCTCCGCCCCCTCAAACTGATAGCCACGGCTCTCCAGATACTTCACCCGCTCCACCACCTCTCGCGCCTGCTCCTGCGAGCCGAGGGAAAGGCCCAGCTGCTGGAGCTTGCTGACCACCGCCCCCTTGCCGGACAGCTCCGAGATGAGGATCCGCGCCTGGTTGCCGACCCGCTCCGGCTCGATGTGCTGGTAGCTGACGGGCGTCTTGCGCATGGCGTCCGCGTGGTAGCCGGCCTTGTGCGCGAAGGCGCTGGCGCCAACGTACGGCAGGTGGGGGTCGGGATGGACGTTGGCGACCTCACTGACGTAGCGTGACACATCGGTCAGGGACCGGAGCTGCTCGTCCGTCAGGCACGGAATGCCCAGCTTGAGCTGGAGGTTGGGGATGATCGAGCACAGGTTGGCGTTCCCGCAGCGCTCGCCATAGCCGTTGATCGTCCCCTGCACGTGGGTGGCCCCGTTCTGGACCGCTGCCAGGGTATTGGCGACCGCCAGCTCCGCGTCGTTGTGGGTGTGGATGCCGATCCTAGGCGTTCTAGGCGCATCCTCCGGCCGCGGGCCCCCGGGCTCGCCCGGCTCCACCGCCGTGCCGAACTCAGCGCACACGGCGCGGACGATGGCGCCGACCTCGCTGGTCAGGCTGCCGCCGTTGGTGTCGCAGAGCACGAGGCACTCGGCCCCGGCAGCGGCCGCGGCCCGCAGGCAGGCCAGGGCGTAGGTGCGGTTCTGCTTCCAGCCGTCGAAGAAGTGCTCGGCGTCGTAGAAGACGCGCTTGCCGTGGCGGGTGAGGAACGCCACCGAGTCCGCGATGATGTCCAGGTTCTCGTCTAGTGAGACGCCGAGCACCTGGCGCACGTGCAGCTCGCTGTTCTTGCAGACGATGGTGACCACGCTGGTCCCGGCCGCCAGCAGGGCGCGCAGGCCAGGGTCGGTGTCGGCGCGGTGGTCCTTGTAGCGGCTGGAGCCGAAGGCCGCGATGGTGGCGTGCTGCCACGTCATGTGGCGGGCGCGGGCGAAGAACTCCTGGTCGCGCGGATTGGAGCCAGGATAGCCCCCTTCGATGTAGTGCACGCCGAGCGCGTCCAGCTTGCGCGCCACCTTCAGCTTGTCTTCCAACGAGAAGGAGAGGCCTTCTCGCTGGACGCCGTCACGCAGGGTCGTGTCGTACAGCTCGATCCGATTGGCCATACGGGAGCCTTCCTAGCCGGCCGCTACCGGTAGCCAGGGCCAGCGCCGGCGCTCGTACGCGGCGATGGCGTCTTCATGCTGCAGGGTCAGCCCGATGTCGTCCAGGCCGTGCAGCAGGCAGTGGCGCCGGAAGGGATCGACCTGGAACGGCGCCACCACACCGTCCTCGTCCTCGACCACGAGCTGCTCCAGGTCGACCGTCAGGCGATAGCCCGGCTGCGCCTGCGCCCGCGCCAGGATGCGCTTCACCGTCTCCTCCGGCAAGACGACCGGCAGCAGCCCGTTCTTGAAGCAGTTGTTGTAGAAGATGTCGGCGAACGATGGGGCGATGATGGCGCGGAAGCCCATGTCCTGCAGGGCCCAGGGGGCGTGCTCGCGCGACGACCCGCAGCCGAAGTTGCGGCCGGTAGCCAGGATGCTCGCCCCTTCATAGCCCGGCCGGTTGAGCTCGAAGTCGGGATTGGGGTGCCCGTCGTCCAGGTACCGCCAGTCGAAAAAGGCAAACTGCCCGAAGCCGGTTCGCTCGATGCGCTTCAGGAACTGCTTGGGAATGATTTGGTCGGTGTCCACGTTCACACGGTCGAGCGGACCGACGATGCCCGTATGGCGTCGAAACGGCTCCATGGCGCGCTCCTTGGTGGTAAGTGGTGAGCAGGTGGCGATCAGGTTGTTGTCAATGTGGAGAGCAAGTGGTGATCAGGTTGTTGTCAATGTGGAGAGTAAGTGGTAGGAGATGATCACGACCTGATCACAGCGAGCGAAGCGAGCGGACTACTACCTGATCACTACTTGATCACCATTCCCTAATATCAACGAAGTGTCCGGCGATAGCGGCCGCGGCCGCCATCTGGGGGCTGACCAGGTGCGTGCGGCCGCCTTTGCCCTGGCGCCCCTCGAAGTTGCGGTTCGAGGTGGAGGCGCAGCGCTCGCCGGGCTTGAGCACGTCCGGGTTCATGCCGAGGCACATGGAGCAGCCGGCCTCGCGCCAGTCAAAGCCGGCAGCCTTGAAGATCTCGTGCAGGCCTTCCGCCTCGGCCTGCAGCTTCACCTGCATCGAGCCGGGCACGACCATGGCGTAGACATTGGGATGGACCTTCTTGCCCCGCACGATGGCGGCGGCGGCGCGCAGGTCTTCGATGCGGGCATTGGTGCAGGACCCGATGAAGACGCGGTCGATGGGGATGTCCTGGATGGCA
Organism: Chloroflexota bacterium; assembly: GCA_034437795.1. Taxonomy (GTDB): domain Bacteria; phylum Chloroflexota; class UBA11872; order UBA12225; family UBA12225; genus DAOTTI01. The sequence goes on from DAOTTI010000051.1 coordinate 3,018, forward strand.
GTGCCTGGCGTGAGCCCCATGTACGCCAACGCCCGCTCGGCGGCGCGCCGGTCGGTCTCGTCCTGGAAGTCGTCGGGGCTGGGCACGCGACCAGTGACCGGCACCACCATGCCGGGATTGGTGCCCCAGGTGACGTAGGGCGCCATCTGGCCCGCGTCGAACACCTCCACGCGGTCGTAGACCGCCCCGTCATCGGTGGCCAGGGAGCGCCAGAACTCGACCGCGCGCTCGAAGGCCTTGCCCTTGGGGGCGTGCCGGCGACCTTCGAGATAGGCGAAGGTCTTATCATCCGGCGCGATCATGCCGGCGCGCGCCCCGGCTTCGATGCTCATATTGCAGACCGTCATCCGGCCTTCCATGGAGAGGGAGCGGATGGCCTCGCCGGTGTACTCGATGACGTAGCCGGTCCCGCCGGCGGTACCGATGCGGCCGATGATGCCGAGGATGACGTCCTTGGCCGTTACCCCGCGCCCCAGCCGCCCTTCGACGCGCACCTCCATCGTCTTCGGGCGCGTCTGCTGCAGACACTGCGTCGCCAGGACGTGCTCGACCTCGGAGGTGCCGATACCGAAGGCGAGGGCGCCGAAGGCGCCGTGGGTGGAGGTGTGGCTATCGCCACAGACGATGGTCATGCCCGGCTGGGTGAGGCCGAGCTCCGGCCCGATGACGTGGACGATGCCCTGCCGGTCACTGTGGAGGTCATACAAGGTGATGCCGAACTCGCGGCAGTTACGCGCCAGCGTCTCCATCTGCTGGCGCGAGATGTCGTCCGTGATCGGCAGGCGGCGGTCCCAGGTCGGGACATTGTGATCCATGGTGGCCACCGTCAGGTCCGGCCGGCGCACCTTGCGCCCGCTCAGCCTCAGCCCCTCGAACGCCTGGGGCGACGTCACCTCGTGGACGAGGTGCAGGTCGATGTAGAGCAGCGCCGGCTCCCCGGGCGCCTCATGCACCACGTGGGAGTCCCAGATCTTCTGGAAGAGCGTCCTCGGTTGTATGGTCATCGTGCGGTATCCATGCGGGGAAAGCATATCGTCCCAGTGGCGCGAAGCCGGCGAGGCCGGACCTCAGGCCGTGAGGGGCACCCGCCCGGGGGCGGCCATGCCCGCGCGGCGCCCGCCATTGCCGTTCCCCTTCTCTCGCTCGCGCCGGGCGGCCGCCACCTTGTTGAGGGCGTTGAGGTAAGCCTTGGCCGAGGCGACCACGATATCGGTGCTGGACCCCCGCCCGATGAACGTCCCTTCGTCGGACTCCACCTTGACCGAGACCTCGCCGATGGCGTCCATCCCGCCGGTGACGGAGTGGACCAGGAAGTCCGAGAGCTTGGTGGGAATGCCGACGATGCGGTCGATGGCCTTACAGACGGCGTCGACCGGCCCATCGCCGGTGGCGGCGTCCTGGTGCACCTCGCCGTCGCGGGTGGCGACGCGCACGGTGGCGGTGGGGAGCGCGGGCTCGCCGCACATCACCTGCAGGTGATCGAGCTTATAGGTCTCCTCGACGGTGAGCACCTGATCGGCCACGACCGCCTCGATGTCGGTGTCGGTGACGTCCTTCTTCTTATCCGCGATCTCCTTGAAGGCGCGGAAGGCGCGCATGAACTCGTCCTCACTCAGCTCGTAGCCCAGCTCGCGCAGCCGGGCGCGGAAGGCGTTCCGGCCGGAGTGCTTGCTGATCACGATGCGGCTATCGCTACGGCCGATGTCCTCCGGCTTCATGATCTCGTAGGTGGTGCGCTCCTTGAGCATGCCGTCCTGGTGCAGGCCGGAGGCGTGGGAGAAGGCGTTGGCGCCGACGATGGCCTTGTTCGGCTGGACGGGGAAGCCCATGTAGGAGGAGACCATGCGGCTGGTGCGCCAGATCTGCTCGGTCCGGATGCCCGTCTCGCACTGGTAGTAGTCCTGGCGCGTCTTGAGGGTCATGACGATCTCTTCCAGGGAGGCGTTCCCCGCGCGCTCGCCCACCCCGTTGATGGTGCACTCCACCCATTCCGCCCCGACCTTGATCGCCGCCAGCGAGAGGGCGGTGGCCATGCCCAGGTCGTTGTGGCAGTGCACGGAGACGGCCGCCTTATGGATGTTCGGCACGTGGTCCATCACGTACCGGACCAGGTCGGCGAACTCCGGCGGCTGCATGTAGCCGAGCGTGTCGGGGATGTTGATCACTGTGGCCCCGGCGTCGATCGTGGCCTCGAAGACGCGGCAGAGGTAGTCCCAGTCCGAGCGGGCCGCGTCCATGGCCGAGAACTCCACCTCAGGGATCAGGGTGCGTCCCAGGCGCACCGCGGCCACGGCCATCTCCAGCGCCTGCTCGCGCGTGATCCGCAGCTGGTACTTGAGATGGATGTCGGACGTGGAGAGCACCGTGTGCAGGCGTGGGGCCACGGCCTTCTTCAGGGCGGCGCCGGTGGTCTCGATGTTGGGCAGCTTGGCGTCGGAGAGCGCGGCCACCTGGCAGTCCTTGATGAGCTCGCAGATCGTCTCCACCGCACGGAAGTCGCCGGGCGAGGTGGCGGGGAAGCCGGCCTCGATGCAGTCCACGCCCAGGCGCTCCAGCTGGCGGGCGATCTCGATCTTCTCTTCGATCGTCAGCGCCCCACCGGCGGCCTGCTCTCCGTCTCTCAGGGTGGTGTCAAAGATCCGTATCCGTCTCATTGTGGGTCCTCCGGCGACAGGAGACGAACGTCTTTCGTCCTCTTCCGTCTTTCGTCCTCTTCCGTCTTTCATCCTTCGACTGGCTTACTCCCGTTGGTGAGCGGTTACTACGCCCCGCCCATCTCCTTGGCCTGGAGCCAGGGCATCATTGACCGTAGCTGCCGGCCGATCTGCTCGATTGGATGCTGCTGCTCGCGCCGGCGCATGGCCAGGAAAGAGGGGCGGCCGGCCTGGTTCTCCAGGATCCAGCGTTTGGCGAACTCCCCGTTCTGGATGTCGGCCAGGATCTGCTTCATCGTGGCCCGCACGTGATCGTCGATCAGGCGGGGACCGGCGGTGTAGTCGCCGTACTCGGCGGTATCGGAGACCGAGTAGCGCATGTAGGAGAGGCCGCCTTGATAGAAGAGGTCCACGATCAGCTTGAGCTCATGCAATGTCTCGAAGTACGCCAGCTCCGGCTGGTAGCCGGCCTCCACCAGCGTCTCGAAGGCGGCCTTCACCAAGGCGCTCACCCCGCCGCAGAGCACCGTCTGCTCGCCAAAGAGGTCGGTCTCGGTCTCTTCCAGGAAGGTCGTCTCCAGCACGCCAGCGCGCGTGGCGCCGATTCCCTTGGCGTACGCCAGGGCGTTCTCCCTGGCCTGGCCGGTGTAGTCTTGCTGTACGGCGATGAGCGCCGGCACGCCGGCCCCTTCCTGGAAGACCTCGCGCACGCGATGGCCGGGGGCCTTGGGGGCGACCATGCTCACGTCCACGAACGGCGGCGGAACGATCTGGTTGAAGTGGATATTGAACCCGTGGGCGAACATGATGGTGTGGCCGTCGCGCAGGTGGGGCTCGACGTCGCGCAGGTACACCTCCCGCTGCACCTGGTCGGGGATGGTGAACATGACGAAATCGGCCGCGCGAACGGCGTCAGCGCAGGTCATCACCCGCAGACCGGCGGCCTCGGCCTTCTGCCAGGAGCGCGAGCCCTGGTAGAGGCCCACCACCACGTCCACGCCGCTGTCCTTCAGGTTGAGGGAATGGGCATGCCCCTGGCTGCCATAGCCCAGCACGGCCACGGTCTTACCCCGCAGCCGCCCCAGGTCCGCGTCCGCGTCGTAATACATCCGTGCCACGTTTTCGCTCCTCTCTCAAGTTCCCGGGCCAGGCTTCCGGCCGGCCCGCCACGATTTACGGGCCCTGCCGCAGGCGCCGGCCATCGCGCCCGCCCGCCGGCGATCGCGCCTCCCGCGCAGGGAGGCGACGCCGGCTGCGCTGCAATGCAAAGAGCGGCTTCGTCGCTGAGGACGAGAGCCGCTCCCGTGGTACCACCTCGCTTGGCGCAGCCAGGGGGAAGTCGACCACGGGGTACCTGCCCAGCCTCTCTGGATGATCAGCGTGACCTGGCACCGGCGTCGCTCCCAGGCGTGACCGGATCGCCGCCAGGCGTGCCGGCTTCGGCCCGAGGAGTGACCGGCTGAGCCGCAGCACCACGTGAACCAGTGTGGACCGGCGGCGGGACAGGAAACAAAAGACTCTCGTCCGCTGAGGACGAGAGTCCAGCATGCTCCCGTGGTACCACCCCACTTGGCGTCCCACCGGCGGCGCAGCGCCGCCGGATGGTTGCGCCCACTCTACCCGATAACGGCGGGGGCCGGCCGAACCTACTGGCGCAGCTGAGCGCTCCCGGCGCGTCCTGCTCGCGACGTGCGTCGGAGGCGCCCGGAGCCGCGGGCGGGAAGCCCGCTGCGCGTTGGGCCCGGCAGCTCAGGGGCGAGTTCGGCCCTCCGTTTCCACCGGCTCGCACCTGAAGAACGCCGGCTCTCTGGAGGAGGTGGGAGAGACCTACTACTCCCCGTCAACGCGGGCTATGCACATGGTAGAAGTACCGCGTCACGTCCCGCACTGGGTACGTGATTGTGGGGAATACTATCACCCTCCTGCCGGAACCGTCAATCGATGGCCGGTCAGAAGCGTGGCGTTACCCCTTCCGTGCGATGCTCACGATGCCGGCGGCCAGCATGATCAGCCGTGACCGCGTGCGTCGCGCGGTGGGGGAGCGACTGCGCCGGTGGGGGAGCCGCGCCTGGCCCGGCCTGGCCATCGGGGCCCTTTTCTGTGTCCTGGCCTATCGGTTCTGCAGCATCTACTTTCCGCTGGATGCGCGGAAGGTCGGCGGCCCGGGAGACTTCGAGCCCTACGTGGCCATGGATTGGATCGTGGCCAAGACCCTGGCGGAACGCCACGAGCTGCCGCTCTGGAACCCCTACGTCCACAGCGGGCTGCCGCTGATCGGCGACGCCTACATTAGCTTCTTCAACCCATCGATCGTGCTGCCGCTGCTCTTGTTCGGGCCGATCAACGGGGGCAAAGTGGCTGTGGTCACTGCCGTGGCGCTGGCGGGGATGGGGCAATACTGGCTGAGCCGCGTGCTGGGCCACAGCCGGATCGTCGCCGTCGTCGCCGGCGTGCTGGGCCTGACGGCGGGCAGCCTCGTGGCGCGGTTTGCCAGTGGCTTCAACTTTGGGCAATCGATGCAGCATGCCTGGCTGGCGTTCACGCTGGCGAGCTTCATCCTCGCCCTGCGCCACGCCCGCCCCGGGGCCATCGCCCTGGCCGCCCTCTGCTACGCCCTGCTCTTCCATGCTGGGAATGTGTACCTGTGGCTGGTGCTGACCGCGGTGATGGTCGTGTTCACCGCCGGCTACGGCCTCGCCTTGGACCTCACGCCCCGTGGACCGCGGCTCCGCATCGCGTGGCGCCCGGTGCTGGCAGGGGCGGGCGTGGCCGCGGTCGCGGCGCTACTCTCAGCGGTCCAGGGGCTGCCGATGCTGGAGATGCGTCGCCTGGCCGAGAAACCGATCGATCTCGCCTTTCGCGGGACCCAGCCGCCCCTTGCCACGCTGCTCAACTTCGTGATCGCCGACCAGCGTTTCTGGGAGCGCGAACTGTTCGGCGCCAGTGATCTCGGCTGGGGGGTCCACTACGCTTATCTGGGGGCCGGTCTATTCGTCTTTCTGCTCTTCCTGGTCCCAGCCTTCTGGCATCGACCGAACCGCGATCTGCCGCTCCTTGTGCTGGGCGTCGCCCTGTCGATTGCCTGGGCGTCTGCGCGCCACACCTTCATGTGGGAGGTGTGGCAGCGCTGGGACATGATGCGGCAACTGCGCTTCTGGAGCACGGCCACAGGAGTGACCACGATCCTCCTGATCCCCCTGGCGCTGGCCGGTGCCGACTACCTGTGGCGCCAGGTCATCGGCTCCAGGAAGGCGCTGGATCGCCTGGGCCCTCGGCTCGTCTGGGCAGCGCCCCAGCTTGCCTCCCTGCCGCGTCCGGCACCGGCGCCGCGCTGGTCGCTCGGCCTCATGCGGCCGGTGCTGGCGGCCCTGCTGATCTTGCTGCTCTGGCACGTTGCAGCCGACCCGTGGCGCGTCAATCAGCGCCTGTGGCACGTCATTCCCTATGACGAAGGGGCGGACCAAGTGCTGGCCTGGCTAGGGAACCATGACCGAACCGCCTACACCATTCGCAACCAGGACAACATCATTCATAGCTTCGCCAGCGTCGCGCACATCAAGCACGAGATACAGGTGCTCAATAGCATCTGGCTCTTCAAGCCACGGGCGCCGGCGAACCCGCAGGACCCCGACGGCGGCCAACTGGTGCCGTCTCCGAAGTACATCGTGACCCGAAAGGGCGCGCCGGCGCCGCCGGATGGGACACTGATCATGGACCTGCCGGGAGGGGCGGTATATGCCGGCCCACCGGGCCTGCCGTTTGCCTTCGTGACCGATCCCCAGCGGCCCCCCTACGGCCCGGCGGCCGGCGCGTCGGCGCTGGCTCGCGGCGTCATACAGGATGCGCCGGCCCGCTTCGACGGGCCGAACCGCATCATCGTGCAGGTCCCGCCGAACGCGTCACCGGCGCAGACCACACTGGTTATCATGCAAACCTGGGTGCGGGGCTGGTCCGCCCGCGACGTCGATGGCGCAACGCAACCGGTCGACGCCCTGGGCGGGTTCCTGGCGATCCACGGGGTGCGGCCTGGCCAGGTCTACGTCCTGTCCTTCCGCCCGCCGATCTTTGTGCTGGGCGCTCTCCTGAGCGGGGCCGGGCTGGTGGCCCTGGTGGCGCTCGTGTGGCTGGAGCTCGCCGGCTGGCCGGCCCGGCTACGCTTGCTGGCCGGCGGCGGCCAGAGCCCGGCGGATCGCCTCGCTCCCCGCCAGAGGTTGATCGGCGCGGTGCTCTGGCCAGCGCTCCGGCCCCCTGCATCAGCCTGGATGCGTCGCCGGCGGCGCCCTCACCCTCGCCCTCTCCCAAAGGCAGGGGGACCCCGCGCTGGCCCCCAAGATGCCAGGTGAGCCCAGGCTCTTCACGAGCGGAGCCATCCCCTGGCAGTCTCCCAAAAGGAGAGGGGGCTCCGCGCTGCCCGTGAACACTCAAGGCTAGCGGAACTGCAGCTCGCGTACATGGATGATCGCCTCGTCGCCCTGGTCCATCAGGCGGAGCTCTAGCCGTGCCAGTCCGGCGGCGGGCGGGCCGCGGTCGATTGGGATCGTAATCGTGGGGTCGGCCGCCGGGCTGCGCGCGATGGCCGTATAGACCTGCGGCGGATCGTCGGCGCCGGCGCTGAGGTGCAGCGTCACCTCCCAGTTGCCGGCACTGACGATCAGGCGCACCTGCTGGACCGGCCGCGGGCGCGGGAAGCGCATCTCGAGCACGGCGGGATTTGGCCCGTTGAAGCGCCCCAGCGAGCGTACCTCACCGTCAACGATCTCCTGCAGGCTACCGGCGTCCATCCGCGTATGGCGGACGGCCACCGGCTCGCCCTCCAGCACGACCTGGCCGCTCACGAGCTGGCGCTGCGCCTCTTTCTCCGCAGCGACCAGCCGGTCGAAGTCCGGCGAGTAGGCGAGGCGCACGAAGTGGAAGCCGGGCGACCCATCCGGATAGGGAAGGGTGCGCACCACCTGGACCAGGGAGAACTTGCCGCTCGATTGGGCGCGGGCCAGCTCGTCTGGGGTCATGACGAACAGGATGTGGGGGCCCAGGTTCCTGCGCTCACCGGCAAAGGCCTCAAAGGTCCCCATATGGAGCCGTTTGGCGTCGGCTGAGTCCCAGTCCAGGAAAAATCGGGCGAACAGGTCAGTGCCGTTGGCCCACGTGGGAGTGAGGTAGATCTCGACCTGAGACTCAACGTTTAGCTGCTGGCGAATGAGGTCGAAGACCTGCTTTGCCCCCCACTGCTGTCCGTAGAGCCCGTAGTCCCTGTACCAGCGCGGGCCGTGGGTGAGCGCGTCGTACAGCAGCGCCAACGATGCCCCTGCCAGCACAGCAAAGAGGGCCGCCCCCGCGGCCAGCCGGACACGCTTCGGGCGCAGGATGTCGGCAATGGTCGAGAGCCCGATCGCCGCCAGCAGGACCGCCGGCACGACGAACACCAGCACGCGGGTGATGCCGACCAGGGCCACCGCCGCCCCCGCCGGCGCAGACACGGCGGCAACCAGCGCGACGCGGTAGGCCGGCTCGCGGAACCGCAGCAGGCAGACGGCGAGCCCGACCAGGAAGGGAGGCAGCATCTCCGTCCGCAGGTGGGGATAGCCGGCCATCACGTGCCGGCTGAGATCGCGGCCATTAGGAAAGAACCAGTACTGGGGGCTCAGCCCATAGGCGTACTCGGCGGCAAAGCGGCGCGCCTTCTCCGGCGCCGGAAGCGGTTGCACCAGATAGGACGAGACCCGCACCAGCTGGTCCATGATGCCGGTCGGGTGCAGCTGCCGGAACCTAAAGAACGGCACCGCCAGCAGCAGCGCGAGCGCGAGCCCGGCAGCAAGATACCGCCAGTGTCTCAGGTGATAGCGCAGATCGACGCCGGCGAGGAGCACAGCGGTCAGCCCCATGATCGCCTGGGCGTTGGTATAGGTGTAGAAAGTCAGGGCGCCTGCCACCATGGCGGGGTACAGGAACAAGGGTGAACGCAGGCGGTAGAGGAGATAGCACAGCAGAAAGCCGGTGTAGAACGAGACGGTAAAGACGGTCTCGAACGTGGTGCGGGAGTGAAGAAACCAGGCCGGCGTGGCGGCGAGGAGCAGCGGTCCGGCCCACCACAGGCGGCTGTGGAACCCGTACTTGAGGATCAGCCCCATCGCCGCGGCGCTGAGCACGGCGCACACCGCCGCCGTGCCACGGGCGACCTCAACCGACTTCCCCAGGAGAGCGAGCGGGACGACGTGCGCGTACACCGAGACCAGCGGGGCCCAGGCATTGGCGATGGGAAAGTAGAAGGGGAGCAGGTGCCCCTGGGGGTCAAGAAAGTGATTGCGGAGCAGCTGCTCCGCTGCCACGGGCTCGAACGCCTCGTCGGTGAAGAAGTAGATGGGGTACTCGCCAAGCCTCCAGAAACGCGTGATGGCGAAGACGGCGAGGGCGGCGACAAAGGCGCGTCGCTCCCATCGGGCGACACGCCACCGCACGTGGCCGGCCAGGCCAGCGACATCCTGACCGGCCACGCCGGCAGCGCCCTGGACCAGGCGACGGCGACCTGGGGGGCGGGGCAGCGCGCGCCTGGATGGAGCGCTCAGCGCCATGGCCAGGTCACGCCATGGCGCCAGGCCGTCGGCGAGCGTCACCGGGCGGGTAGCCTCGCCATCCGGTTCGCCCCATCCCCATTCCACCGCCAGGGGCCGGCCATCCGCTTGAGGGGCGGTGATCGGGGTGCCGGTTAGCTGAGGCGCATTCGGTGCGCCATCCGCTTGGCCTGCCTGCTGCTCTGGGCGGCGCTCACCCGAGGGAGGCAGACGGGATCCGAGGACGTCTTGAGCGCCGGCGTCGCTCATCGCTGGCCTCACAGTACACCAGGGCGCAGCCGGCCGCCACCGCCTTCCCCCGAATGGTGGCCCTCCCTGGGCTGCCCCTGGCCCCGAATTCCTTATGGCCGGCCATCAGCTCCCTCTCCCTGTGGCGGAGGGTGAGGGCTCTGCACACCCACGGAAACCCTACGCTGGCTCTGGCGCCAGAGACCGGCGCATGGGCCGCAGCGCACGCGCCTGAGCCGCCAGCAGGAGCCTGGGGTTGATGCCCTCCGGCGCCTGAGGGCGCGGCACAGACCGGCGGGCTGGAGCCGCCAGAGTAGGAAGCTGAGGCTGCTGCCCCTGGGCCATCGCCAGGTGCGGCTACACTTCATCCCGCGCGTCACTAGCATGCCAGCGCCAGTGCCGGTCGCTGGGAGGCCACGTCCATGAGCCAGCCGGCGCCAAAGACGATCGTGATCCCGGCCGAGCCCGCCTCACCGACGGCGGCGGGCGCCACTCCCGGGCAGCCTGTCCCGCCGCGCTCAGGCCCGTCCGGCCGGCGCAGGCATGGCCATGCCACGCTGGCGATGGCGGGCCTGCTCGGCGGGCTCGTTGCCGCCCTGTGGGCGCAGCAGCGGGTCGCGGGCGGCGCCACGGGAGAGGGCGCGCTGGTGGCCTTTGCCGTCGCGATCGGGCTCTTCGTGGCCGGCCTGGTCCTGGCCGAGCACGCCGGCCTGCCCGTCGGGCTCACTGCGCACGCCGTCCCGCGCGGCGCGCTGGCGGGGCAGGTGCCGATCCGCCCGCCGGCCCGAGCTGCGACGGCGCAGCCCCGGACGTCGGGGAGGCTGGCGCTCGCGTCCTTCGGGCTGGCCGTAGTCACCTTCCTGGCCAGCGGCGGCAACCAGTTCACGCTCTTCAACGTCACTACGTGGGTGGCGTCGGTCGGGCTGGGACTGGCCGCCTTCTGGCAGCCACCGGTGCGCCTGCCGCGAGCGCGCGAGGTGAGGGCACGGCTGGCGGCCCTGCGGCTGCCCCCCGCCGTGGGCCTCCGACTGCCGTGGTGGGGACTGGCGCTGGCGGCCATCATCGTCTGCGGCGGGTTCCTGCTCTTCTACCGGATCGGTGACGTGCCCCGCGAGATGACCTCCGACCACGCGGAGAAGCTCCTGGACGTTCAGGACGTGCTGGACGGGCAGCACCGCATCTTCTTCCCGCGGAACACGGGACGCGAGGCCTTCCAGTTCTACTGGATCGCCATCATGACCCCCCTGACGGGCGTGAGCTACCTGACCATGAAGCTGGGCACCGCGCTCCTGGCGGTATTCACCATTCCCTTCACCTTCCTGCTCGCCCGCACGCTCTTCGGGACGTCCTTCGCCCTGCTGGCCACGGCGATCCTGGCCATGTCGCGCTGGCACCTGCAGGTGGCGCGCGTCGGCCTGCGCTTTCCGTTCCCGCCCCTTTTCGGCGCCGCGATCTTCTACTTCCTGCTGAAGGCCATCCGTGACCGCCGGCGCAATGACTTCCTGCTGTGCGGGCTGGCCCTGGGCCTGGCCCAACACACCTACACCGCGTTGCGCCTGGCGCCGCTGGCGGTCCTGGCCTGCGTCGGCGTCGCCCTGGCGATCGACGTCTGGCGCCGCGCGCCGCCGGCACGGGTGCACCGCCTCGTCGTCGACACGGCGCTGCTCTTCGTCATCGCCGGCCTGGTCTTCGTCCCCCTGGGACGCTACGCCGTCGAGCACCCGGAGCTGTTCTTCTTCCGTGGCGTCTCCCGCATCGCCTCAGACGCCCTGAGCGGGCCGCCTCCCAATCTGCTGCTCGTGTTCCTGGACAACGTCAAGAACGCCTTGCTCATGTTCAACTGGACGGGGGACGTCGTCTGGGTGAACAACATTGCGGGCGAGCGCCTGCTGGAGCCGGTCAGCGGCGCGCTTTTTGCCCTGGGCTGCGCCTATGCCATCTACCGGCTGGCGCGCTTTCGTGAGCCGGCCTATCTCTACCTGTTCATCCTGCTGTTCGTCGGCTTGCTGCCGTCTATCCTGAGCCTGGCCTATCCCAGGGAGAACCCCAGCACGGTGCGCAGCGGGATGGCCATCCCCATCGTGGCCATCCTGGTGGCGCTGCCGTTGGCCGTCCTGCTCCAGCAGTTGACGCGGTGGATCGGCGGCCGGGTGGGGCGCCTCGCTGGCGGAGCCTTCCTGGTGGCGCTCCTGGCAGTGAGCTTCCGCAACAACTTCGTGCAGTACTTCGAGATCTACCCCCGACAGCACGGCGCCGCCTCCCAGCACACGACCTACGTCGCCCAGGCCATCAATGGCTTCCTGGCGCTGGGTGGGCGGCGCGAAGACGTGCACATCCTGCCCGGCGCCCACTGGTTCGATACGCGGCTGGTGGCCATCCAGACGGGCGACATCCGCTGGAACCCGCTCATTGCCAGCGTGGACGACGCCCGAAAGGATGACGGCGTACCCCGCGAGCGTCTGTACATCGTCCATCCCGACGACCGGCAGGCGCTGGAGAAGCTGGCGCGGTGGTATCCCGACGCCATCCGGCAGAGCTTCACCGTCCCTGAGATCGGCAACCGGCCCTGGTTCGTGGCCGTGCGTGTGCCGCCGAGTACGAGGGCGAAGGAAGGATAGATGAAGCATTCGGCCGTTCCTGATCGTGGTGGCCGGCCGTCCGTCTATGCTTAGTAGTGCATCCGGCGGTGCCATCCGGAAGTGCGATCCGGCGGTGCGATCCGGCAGGGTAGCTAGCGACGTTGTGCCGCCGTCTGCCAGATCGGCTCTGGCGGCAGGAACCTGGCCGACCAGACCTGGTCAGGCGCCAGGCTCCTGGCCGGTGGAGCGATGAGTGGGGCGTCTGGCCGCCTTGCGCGGCGTCCTACCGACGGGCGATGCCGGGCATGAGCCTGACGGATGCGCCAGCGAGTGGAGCGAGTCGAGCGATGGTGAACGAAGGACTGGTGAACGACCGGTGAGCGAGGGACCTACCGGCGTGGCGCGGCCCCTGCGCATTCTGATGTTCATGGGCTACTACCTGCCGTACGTCAGCGGCATGACGATCTACGTCCAGCGCCTGGCGGAGGGCCTGGTACGGCGCGGGCACCAGGTTACAGTTCTATGCGCCCACCACCTCAAGGACACCCCGCTGCAGGAGACGATCAATGGGGTGCGCGTGGTGCGCAGCCGCGTCCTCTTCCGCTTCCGCAAGGGGTCGGTCATGCCCCTGTTCTGGTATGACATCCGGCGCCTGCTGCGCGAGCACGACATCTTCCACCGCCACCTGCCCGGCCTAATGGATGCCTATGTGTCTACCCGCCTGGCCAAGGCCATGGGCAAGCCGGTGATCTTCACCCACCATTGCGACATCTTCCTGCCCTTTGGCCTGCTCAACGACGTGATCGAGGCGGCGATGCATACGGAGATGCGCTACGCGGGTGCCCTGGCCGATAAGATCATCACCTATTCCGAAGACTACGCGGCCTACTCTCGCTTTCTCTCGCTCTACCGGCACAAGGTGGAAGCAGTCTACCCGCCAATCATGATCGGCGAGCCGGACGATGAGAAGGCGCGCGCCTGGCGCCGGCGGCTGGGGCTGGACGAGAAGCGGATCGTCGGATACGCGGGGCGCTTCTCGGCGGACAAGGGCGGGGACGTACTGCTTCGGGCGCTGCCGCTCCTGCGCCAGGAGATCCCCAGTGCCCACCTGGTCTTCGCCGGCGAGTTTGAACGGGTGCTCGGCGAGACCTTCTACCAGCAGTGCCTGCCGCTGGTGGAGCAGCAGCGGGAGCACGTCACGTTTCTGGGCAACGTGCCCATGGCCGAGATGCCACACTTCTATCGTATGTGCGACGTCGTCTCCGTGCCGAGCACGAACTCGACCGAATCCTGGGGCATGTGGCAGTCGGAGAGCATGCTCTGCGGCACGCCGGTGGTGACCACCGACCTCCCCGGGGTGCGCGAATCGGTGCGGGTGACCGGTATGGGGGAGCTAGTGCGCCCGCATGATGAGGCCGGCCTGGCCCGCGCCCTGGCCCGGGTGATCAGGGAGCGGGACCGCTACACCCGGCCCAGGCGCGATCCGCGCACCGTCTTCTGCGCCGAGCGCACTATCGATGCCTACGAGCGCTGGTACACCGAGCTGCTGGCGAGAAAGCGCTGCGCCGGCACGGGGAAGGGCGCCTGATGGTCCGCTGGCGCTCCCTGGTGGCCGGCGGGGCGGTGAGCGCCGTGGCCATCGTCCTGCTGCTGCGCAGCGTTGATCTGGCCAGAACGGGCGAGGCGTTCGCCCGCGCCTCGCCGGGCTGGCTGGCGCTGGCGGTGCTGTTCATTGCCGGCGCCCTGTTCATGCGCGTCTGGAAGTGGCAGCTCCTCTTCCTGCCGGACGACCGTGTCAGCCTGTGGGGCGCCTGCTCGGCCAGCCTGATCGGCTATATGTTCAACACCATCCTGCCCGGGCGCGTCGGGGAGCTAGCCCGCGCCTCGCTCGTGAGCCAGACGGAGCGCGTCAGCGTCGCCCGCGCCGTCGGCACGATCTTCATCGAAAAGATCCTGGATATCCTCACGCTCCTGCTGATGCTGGCGGCGGTGATGCTGGCCATGCCGCTGCCGGACTGGATCACCACCGCGGGGCTTACCGCCACCCTCGCCTTCGGGCTGCTGGGAGCCGCCTTCTTCGCCATGAGCGCGGTGCGGGGCCCCTTCGTGGCCTGGCTCGCGCGCCGGATCGACCCCCTTCCCCTGCTGGGGCGCATGCGCCCGTCTCGCATGGCCGACCTGCTGCTCGGCTCGGCCCGCTGCCTGGGGCGCCCGCGGCTTCTGGCGCTGCAGGTGTTTACGTCGGCGGCGCTATGGACCTTCGCGTGGCTCACCGCCGCCGCCATCCTACGCGCCTTCCACGTCGACGCACCCTGGACGGCGGTGACCCTGCTCATCGTCACCACCAACCTGGGCATGACCGTGCCGTCTGCCCCCGGCTACGTTGGCGTCTACCACTACATCGCCGTCCTCACCCTGGGGCTATTCAGCGTCGACGCGGCGCACGCGCTCGGGGCGGCGGTCATGCTGCATGCCCTGGGCTTTGGGCTGTTCACCCTGGCCGGCGCCGCGCTGCTGCTGCTGGGTCTGGCGCAGCAGCGTTATAGCCTGGCCGGCCTGCGTGGCGAGGCAGCCGCCGCGCCGGCTATCGCCACCCAGGCAAAACAACCGGTGGCCACGGGGGCAGCCGCGCCCCGCTGAGCCGGGCATGGTCGGCCGCCCCCGATGGATCCGGCGGCAGTGCCCGCTAGCGGGCGGTACGGAGCGATCATTGCGGAGCCACCAGAAGAGGAGTAGCCAGCCACCGTGAGCGAGCCGCGAGCCACCTCCACCGCGCAGCCGGCGGCGCCGGAGCCGCGCCTGGTGACCGCCACCCCGGCCCTGCTCGCCAGAGCACCGGAGATCGCCCGCCACCACCTGGCCACCCTGCCGGTGCATCGCGCCCTCATCCGCGTGGTGGAGTGCCTGCTGGTGGGGAGCGAACCGCTCGACCGCCCCCTGCTGGACGTGGGCTGCGGCGATGGGCACTTCGCCGCTGCCTGCCTGGGGACGACGGTTGACGCGGGCATCGATCCGGCGGTGGCGCGCGCGGCCGAGGCGGCGCAGACGGGTGCCTATCGCCAGGTCGTCGCCGGCAGCGCCACGCACCTGCCGTTTGCCGATGCGTCCTTCGCGTCGGTGGTGAGCAACTGCGTGCTGGAGCACATCCCCGCTCTGGCGGAGGCGCTGGCCGAGATCGCCCGCGTGCTGCGCCCTGGGGGCCGGCTGGTGATCACGGTGCCGGGGGAGCGCTTTGCCGAGTCGCTCTTCTGGTCGCGAGCGCTGCGCCGCGCCGGCCTGCCCGGGCCGGCGTCGGCCTACGGGCGGTGGTTCAACCGCATCTCCCAGCACTATCACACCTACTCCCGACGCGAGTGGCTGCGCCGGCTGGCGGCCGCCGGCTTTGACGTGGAGAAGTGGACCTCGTACCTGCGTCCCGACGCCATGGCGTTCTTTGACCTGAGCCACTACTATGGGGCGCCCACGCTGCTGTCCAAGCGCCTGGCCGGCCGGTGGGTGCTCTGGCCGGCAAAGCAGCGCTTCCTTCCGTGGGAGCGCTGGCTGGCACGGCGGCTGACCGGCTTCGCCAGCCAGATTGGCGTGTCTGATGGCGCCTACTACTTCTTCAGCGCCAGGAAGCGCTGAGCCGGCGCGCGCTGGGGACGGCTACGGCCAACGTCCTACTCCCACCGGCCCTTCCACCAGGTCTGATACGCTAGCTATCGTCGTGGCAGAGCAGGAACAGACCGCCGTTCGGCCGGGCGGGCGCATGCAGCCGGCCAGTCCGGCCCCCCTTGCGCTGGCAGCGACGGCGCCGGCCGGCGTCCCGCCCGCCGACGTAGCCGAAGGCGCCGCGGAGGACGAGGCTGGGAACGTGGCGGAGCGGCCGGCGCGTAGCCTGCGCGATTACCTGCCGGCGGTGTCGCTGCCAGCGTGGCGCTGGACGCCGCGGTACCGCGAGTGGGCCGTGCTGGCAGTCATCCTGCTGCTCGGGGCCTACTTCCGCTTCGTCGGGCTGAACTGGGACAGCGGGCAGCACCTGCACCCGGACGAGCGCTTCCTGACCATGGTGGAGGGCGCGCTGCGGCCCGGCATCGTCACGCCGGCCGGGCCGGGCGGCCAGGTCCAGTTCCAGCCGGCGCCCCTGCTCCGCTACTACTTCGATACGGCGCGCTCCGGCCTGAACCCGCACAACGTCGGCTACGGGTTCTTCGTCTACGGCACCTTTCCCCTGTTCGCCGTGCACTGGCTGGCCAGCCTGTTCAACGCCCTGGGCTATGACCGCGTGCACCTGCTGGGCCGCGCCCTCTCCGGCTTGGCCGACCTGGTGACGGTGGCGCTGACGTACCTGATCGGCCGGCGCCTGTATGGGGCGCGAACGGGCCTGCTGGCGGCGGCGCTCGTCGCCTTCTGCGTGATGCACATCCAGCAGGCGCACTTCTTCGTCTTCGATAGCTTCCTGGTCACCTTGATCGTGGCCGCCTTCTACTTCTGCGTGGACATCGCCGAGACCGGGCGCTGGCGCTCCTACGCCCTGGCCGGCCTGTTTCTTGGACTGGCGCTGGCCACCAAGCTCTCCATGGTGGTCTTCGTCCCCATCATCGGCCTGGCCGGCCTGATCCACCTCTGGCGCCGCCTGCCGGCGCCCCGCCTGGACGCCGGTGACAGCCAGATCCGCCTGACGGGGGCCACCCTGGCCGCATGGTGGTCCACCGGCCTACCGGCGCAGTTTGCCGGCGGGATGCTGCTGGCCCTGCTCATCGCCGGCCTCACCTTCCGCGTCTTCCAGCCGTACGCCTTCACCGGGCCAGGCTTCTTCGACCTGCGCCTGAACCCGCGCTGGCTGGAGAACATCGCCTATCAGGCCAAGACGCAGGACGGCACCGTGGACCTGCCCCCCAGCATCCAGTGGGCGGGGACGGAGCCCCTGCTGTTCCCCTGGCGCCACATGGTGGCCTGGGGGATGGGCATCCCGCTCGGCCTGACCGCCTGGGCCGGCTTCGCCGCTGCGGCGGCGGTCGTCGCCTGGCGCGGGCGCTGGCAGCACCTGCTGGTGGTGGCCTGGGCCGGCCTGTGCTTCGTCTACTTCGCCTCGGTCTTGAACAAGACCATGCGCTACCTCCTGCCGTCTTACCCCTTCTTCATCCTTCTGGGGGCATGGGCGCTGGTGGCGCTCTACGAGTGGACCAGGCGGCAGCGGAGCGAGCGTCTCGGCGCGGGCCTCCTTGGCGCGGGCGCCCCGCCTGCCTTCCCACGGTCCCTGGCCGGCGGGGCGGCCGTGGTCCTGAACCGCGGTACCGTCGCCCCTGTGGCCGCGGCGGTGGCCAGGGGGGTAGCGGCCGGGCGCCTGCTGGCCGCCCGCTATGGCCCGCCGGCCGTGCTGGCGCTGGCCGGCTTCGTCGTGCTGGCCAGCGCCGCCTGGGCCTTCGCCTTCACCCGCATCTACACCCGCCCCACCACCCGCGTGGCGGCCTCGCTGTGGATCTACCAGAACGTGCCCAAAGGCTCGGTGATGGTGAACGAGCACTGGGACGATCCGATCCCCCTGCCTCTCCCCGGGCACGATCCCAGCCAGTACCGCGGGCCGCGCATGAACCCCGACCTGCTCCCACTCTACGATCCGGACGAGCCGAAGAAGCTGGAGACGATCGTCCAGCTCCTGAGCGCGTCGGACTACATCAACATCACCAGCAACCGCCTGTACGGCTCGATCCCGCGGATGCCCCAGCGGTATCCGATGACCACCGAGTATTACCGACGCCTGTTTGCCGGCGACCTCGGCTTCAAGCTAGTCAAGACCTTCACCAGCTATCCCACCCTGGGCCCATGGGTGATCAATGACGACCGCGCGGAAGAGGCCTTCACCGTCTACGACCATCCCAAGGTGCTCATCTTCCAGAAGCAGCCGGAGTTCTCGCCCGAGCGCGTGCGGCAGATCCTCGGCGCGGTGCCCCTGGACAACGTCGTCCAGCTCAAGCCGGTGGACGTGGGCCGGCCGAACCTGATGCTTGCGCCGGAGCTCCAGGCGGCCATTACCGCCGGCGGGACCTGGTCGCAGATGTTCCATCCGGCCGGCCTGGAGAACCGCCTGGCGCCCCTGCTGTGGTGGCTGGCCCTGCAAGCGCTGGGCCTGCTGGCCGCGCCCCTCGTGTGGCGCCTGTTCCAGCACCTGCCGGACCGCGGCTACGGCCTGAGCAAGGCCCTGGGGCTGCTGGCCGTCTCCTGGCTGGCCTGGTCGCTGGCCGGCTACCGCCTCCTTCCCTGGACCCGCCTCACCCTGCTCCTGGCCGTGGCCGCCCTGGCCGCGGCCACCGCCGCCGGCCTGCGCCGCTGGGGAACCGCCTGGCTGGCGTGGGTGCGGACCCACCGCCGGCTGATCCTGGCCACCGAGGGGCTCTTCCTCGGCGCCTTCCTCCTCTTTACCGCCATCCGCGCCCTGAACCCCGACCTCTGGCACCCCGCTCGGGGCGGCGAGAAGCCGATGGAGTTCTCCTACCTGAACGCGGTGATCAAGACGGCCTACTTCCCGCCCTATGACCCCTGGTTCGCCGGCGGCTACCTCAACTACTACTACTTTGGCTATGTGCTGGTGGCGGCCCTGACCAAGCTGACGGGGGTCATCCCGTCCATCTCCTTCAACCTGGCCATCGCCGCGCTCTACGCGCTCACCGCTATCGGCGCCTTCTCCTTCGCCTACAATCTCTCGCGGCTCGGGGGCCGGCCGGGGTTCGGCTTCCGCGCCGCCGTCGCCGCCGGCGCCGCCGGCTTCTTCTTCATTGGTCTGGCCGGCAATCTGGACGGGCTGGCGCAGCTCCTGGAGCGCCTGGCCCGCGCGGGCCAGGTGGCCGTGCGGTCGGACCTCCCCGGCGTGGCCGGCCTGGCCAGCCTCTTTGCCGGCCTGCCGGCGGTGCTGCTGGGCGGGCGCCCGCTGGAGCCGTTCGACTACTGGCGCTCGTCGCGCATCATCCCCAACAACACCATCAACGAGTTCCCGTTCTGGACCTTTCTGTTCGCTGACCTGCATCCCCACCTCATCTCCCTGCCGTTCCAGACCGTGGCCCTGGGCTGGCTCCTCCACCTGATCTGGACCGGCCGCAAGCCCGTCGTCGGCGCGGAGGCGGGCGGCGCGCCGCCCCCGGCGCGGGAGCCGGCGCACGGCGCGCTCCTGGGCAGGGACGGTCCCGCGCGCTGGCTGCTGGGGCTGCTCGGCTGGCGCCGCGCCGGTGAGCTGGTCTTCACCGCCTGGCTGCTGGGGGCGCTCTACGTGATCAATACGTGGGAGTTCCCCACCTATCTGCTGCTGAGCGCCGGCGCCCTTATGATCGCCGAGTACACCGCCCAGCGGGGGCTGACCATCGCCGGCCTGGCGCGGGCCCTGGTCTCGGCCGGCGTGATCGTGCTGCTGGCGCGCCCACTCTACCGGCCCTTCTGGCAGCACTACCTGACCTTCTACTCCTCGGTCAGTCTGTGGACGGCGGACAAGTCGCGCCTCGACCATTACCTGATCATCCACGGCGTCTTCGTCTTCTTCCTGGCCACGCTGGTGCTGCTGCTGGGGGCCCCCATCTGGCAGCACACTGGCTGGGGACGCTATCTCGTCGCCCGCTGGCGCTGGCTTGGGGCCTGGGAGCGCTTCACGCGCCTGGAGGAAGTGGTGGGCCTGGCGCGCCGCGCCCCGGCGCCCGGCTACCTCGCCCTGGTGGCGCTGGCCGTGCCACCGGTGGCCGTCTTCGCCGCCGCCGGCCTCCACCTGATCGCCTTCCTGGTGGCGATGCTGGCCCTGACCGCGGCCGCCGCCTGGGAGCAGCGCCACTCGCCGCCTCGCCTGTTCGCGGCCCTGCTGGCCGGAACGGGGCTGGCCATCAGCATCTTCGTCGAGTTCTTCACGCTGCAGGGCGACATTGGGCGGATGAACACCGTCTTCAAGTTCTACCTGCAGGTCTGGGTGCTGTGGGCGCTGGTGGCCGCCGCCACCCTCGCCTGGACACTGGAGCGGCTGCTCGGGCCGGGGGCGCAGGCGGCGTGGGCCTCGGGCCCGGTCGGCGCGCTCGGGGCTGAAGG
>DAOTTI010000052.1:0-7013 GCA_034437795.1 Chloroflexota bacterium
GTTCTATACTCTTGCTGGCGGGCGCGGCTGCCCTGGTGCGTCCCGGGTCGCCGACCGAGCGGGCCGTCGCGTGCCGCGCCTCCAGCGCCGTGGCCTTCGGGCCGCGGGTGGGGGGCGCCGCCCGGAGCCGGTCCGCGTCTGGTCCGGAACGTCCCGCGCCGTCCCACGCTCGCTCCGCTCCAGCGGCGACCGGCGCCGGCGGCCGCGCCCGCGCTACCCCCGCCTCGGCGATCCGACCGCCGGGAGAGCGCAGA
This sequence comes from Chloroflexota bacterium, assembly GCA_034437795.1. Lineage (GTDB taxonomy): Bacteria > Chloroflexota > UBA11872 > UBA12225 > UBA12225 > DAOTTI01. The sequence continues at coordinate 255 of DAOTTI010000052.1, forward strand.
AAGGAGCAGACGCTGTGGACCCGATCGTACCCGTCCCACCCTCGCCCGAGACGCTCGCTCACGCCGCGCAGCTCGTCGGCCGCTCCTACCCCGACCTGTTCGCCCATCAGCGGAGCGGCGTCGCCTTTCTCCTCGCGCGCCGCCGCGCCATCCTCGCCGACGACATGGGTCTGGGGAAGAGCCGCCAGGCGATCGTCGCGCTGCGCGAGGCGGCGCCCCAGGGCCCCTTCCTCGTCATCTGCCCGGCTGGCGTCAAGCTGAACTGGCGCCGCGAGATCCGGCTGGTCGAGTCGGACGCCGACGTCTTCGTCGTCCCGAGCGGCAGCGCCTGGGAGCCCGGCCACCGCTGGACGGTTGTCAACTACGATCTGCTCGGCCGGCTCGAAGCGCCGCTCCGCGCAACGCCCTGGGCCGGGATCGTCGTGGACGAGGCGCACTACATCAAGAACGACTCGCAGCGCACCACCCGCGTCCTCGCCCTGCTTGGGGTAGACAAGCGCTGGCATCCGGCCGGCGAGCCGGAGGCGGTCTACCTCCTCACCGGCACGCCGATGAGCAACCGGCCGCGCGACCTTTTCAATCTCCTCAAGGCGGTGCGCCACCCGCTGGCGGCGAACTTCTACCACTACGCCGTCCGCTACTGCGCCGCCTACGACAACGGCTACGGCCTGAACGCCAACGGCGCCTCGAACCTCGAGGAGCTCGCCCAGCTCGCCTCTGGGGTGCTGCTCCGGCGGACGAAGGACGAGGCGCTCGATCTGCCGCCGAAGCTCCGCACCTGGCAGCCAGTCGAGATCGCGGCCCGGCAGGTCGGCGAGCTCGAGGCGCGGGCGCTCGCCTACCTCGAGAAGCACCCCGCCCCGAGCGGGCCGACCTGGGTCACCTTCCTCGGGCTGCTCAACAAGGCGCGCCACCGCCTCGCCGTCGCCAAGGCGCCGGCGACCGTCGAGGCGGTCCGCGAGCGCGTCGAGGCGGGCGAGAAGGTGGTCGTCTTCACCGCCTACACCCGGGTCATCGAGCTGGTCAGCGCGGCGTTCGCCGACGCCGCAGTGACGATCGCCGGCGAGCACACGCCGCGCGAGCGCCAGGCGGCGGCCGACCGGCTCCAGCGCGATCCGGCGGTCCGCGTCCTGGTCGGCAACCTCCAGGCGGCGGGCGTGGGGCTCAACCTGACCGCCGCGACGCACGTCGTCTTCAACGACCTCGACTGGGTGCCGGGCAACCACTGGCAGGCCGAGGACCGGATCTACCGGATCGGCCAGACGCGGCCGGCCTTCAGCACCTACCTCTACGCCGAGGGGACGCTCGACGACTTCGTCGCCGCGCTGCTCGAGGCGAAGGCGCGGAACATCGGCGTCCTCGAGACCCAGGCGGCCCAGAACGCGACGCTTTTGCAGGAGGTGGTCGAGGCGGCGCTGCGCGGCGAGCGCCCGCGGGTGATCGGCGTGCGGACCGACCCCGCCCGCCCGACGACCGAGCGCTCGGTCGGCCTGCTCGAGGAGACGCTCGACCTGCTGGCGCGGGCGCAGCGGGGCCTGAGTGCGGTCGACGGCGCCTCCCGCGAGTACCGTGTCCCAAGCAAGAGCCGCCCCGGCGAGGTCAACGTCGTGACGGTCACGAACGGCGTGGCGCGCTGCTCCTGCGCTGGCTTCGCCTACCGCGGGAGCTGCTCGCACGTCCGCCAGGTGGTCGAGCGGCTCACCAGGGGCGAGCTCCAGTGACCGACCGGTCGCGGCCACCCGGCGGTCAGGTTCGCACCCGCCGGACCGCCGGGACGGCCGAGCCGATGACGAGCACGGCGAGCGTCACCAGCGCGCCGCCGCATTGCCTTTGAGAACGCCAGGGACCTGTACGACCGATGACCCCCCTGAACCACCTAATGCTGTCGCAGGCAACCTCTTCGGGAATGCCAGCCCGCGCACCAGGGAAAGCCATGCCAGGTCGCTGGCCTGATGGTGCACTAAGCCGCCTGACCCGCCGCCACGTTACACGCTCTGCTGCGCTCCTGGCTACCATGCCGCTCGTGGCCTGTGGCACGCTGGCGGGACAAACGCCGCCCGCCGCCAGTGCCGCCTTGAGGGGGAAGGCGATCTACCTCTCCCACCAGACGGGCGGGCTGCAGGTGAACCAGTACCGGGAGCTGGCCACTCGCTTCGGGGAGCGCCACGCCAGTGCGGAGATCGAGGTGGTCCCGACGCCACAGGGCGAAGGGCACCAGGTCAAGCTCCAGGCGATGATCGCCGCCGGCACCCCTCCGGAGACGACCTTCCTGGCCGACTGGGACTTGATCGGTTTCGTTGAGCGCAACCTCATCGACTCCCTGGATGACCGGGCCGCGCGCGACAAGTTTGATCTGAAGGCGTTCTTCCCGGCCACGCTCGAGCTGTGCCGCTGGACCCTGGGCGGCGCGACGAAGCTCTGGGCGCTGCCGCGCCATCCCTCACCGCTAGCCCTGTTCTACTCCCCGGAACGCTTCGCGGCGCGCGGTCTCAAGCCGCCCGACGCCACATGGACGTGGGACACGCTGCTGGAGACCGCCAAACGGCTCTCGGGCGGCGGCCAGTGGGGCACCCTCTCGCCCTACACCATCCCGCACCAGGCGTTCCCAGTGGTGCGCTCGATGGGCGGCGATGTCCTGGACAAGGCGGCCAGCAAGTTCATCCTGCACGAGCCGCCGGCCGCCACCACCATCCAGTGGATCGCCGACCTCTCGCTGCGCCACCAGGCTGCTCCTCCCTACGCCGAGGTCCGGGGAACGGCCGACGGCGCGCTCTTCGCCAACGGGCAGGCGGCGATGGCGCTCGGCATCTATCCGTTCATCGGCACGGTGTACAGCCAGGGCCAGGGCACCGTCTCTTTCGACGTGGCGCCGCTGCCAAGAGGCTCCAGGGGCCGGGTCAATCGCAACGTCGCCGGCACGTACCCCATGATCAAGGGCAGCGCCAACCCAGATGTGGGGTGGGCATGGCTCAAGTTCCTCTCGACCAAGGAGGCGCAGCTCTTTCTCGCGGCCGACGGCACCGTCTTTCCATCTCTGCGCGAGGCTGCCCGGTCACCGGAGCTGCTGGCGCCGCCACCCCCCGCGCCACGCGTCAGCCGCAAGGTCTTCGTTGATGCGGTGGAGAGCGGCATCCAGATTGGTGAACCGTGCCATCGCGCGTACAACGACGTGACGCGGCTGGTCAGCAGCACGCTCGTGCCGGTGTGGGAAGGGCAGGACACGGCGCGCGCGGCGCTCCAGGCGATTGCCGGGCAGGTAGATGCGTTGCTGGCGGGCCGCTAAGCGGCCGCGTCTCGCCAGCGCGCGCCGCCTTTGGCCAGCGCCCTCGCGCACCGATTGGCCGCGAGCCATCGCCAGGTGTGGACCGCGTGGTCGAGGCCGTCGGCTCCGCTAGGACACGCGTGCAGCTCACTGATGCCGGTTGTCGCGGAGCACAACGGCGACCAGCCACCACGGAGGCGCTCCACGCCGGTCCAGTCCGAGGCGTCGGGGATGGCCCATGCCCCGCGAGCCCGGCTGTCCTTCACCAGCGCAGCCATCACTCTCGCCCACTCCCAGCAGGAGAGGGAACGTCTGGCTGGCCGCTCGCCATCTCATCCAGCGGGGTGAGGGGCTCCACGGGATAGCCGGCGCGGCGCAGCACGTCCACGATCTCGCGGGCGTGGGCGGCGTCCCGCGTCTCCAGGTGCAGGAGCACGTCTGACTGGTCCACGGGCACCAGCCAGCCGGCGCGATGGTGCTCAATGTCCAGCACGTTGACCCGCATCTCGGCGATCGGCCGGAGCAGGGCGGCGAGCTGGCCGGGCCGGTCCTCCAGGCGGGTGCGGATGACCAGATAGCGGCCGGCGCGGGTCAGCCCGTGCTCGATGATGCGGGCCACCACGTTGATGTCCACGTTGCCCCCGCTGAGCACGACGCACACGTGCTCCTCCGGCCCGAACCGCAGCGCCCCCGACAGCAGCGCGGCCACTCCCGCGGCGCCGGCCGGCTCCACCAGCAGCTTGACGCGCTCCAGCAGGTAGACCACGGCCCGCGCGATCTCGTCGTCCGGCACGGCGACAATGCGCTGGACGCACTCCTTGAGCACCCGCAGCGGCCGGTCGCCGGGCCGTCCCACACGGATGCCGTCGGCGATGGTGCGGGGCTGGCGGATCTCGACCGCGTGGCCGGCCTGGAGGGAGCGCACGGCAGCGTCCGCGCCCTGGGCCTGGACGCCGTAGACGCGGACCGGGGCCTGGCCGGCCGGAGCCCAGGCGCGGCAGGCCAGCGCCGTGCCGGCGATCAGGCCCCCGCCGCCCACCGGCACCACCAGGGCGTCCAGCCCCTGGCCGCCGCTGGCGGCGGGGAAGTCGGCCAGCACCTCCAGGGCGACGCTGGCCTGCCCGGCGATCACGTCCCAGTCGTCGAAGGGATGGATGAAGGTCAGCCGGCGCTCCCGCGCCAGGCGCCGCGCCTCCGCCTCCGCGTCCTCAAAGGAGTCGCCGTGCAGGATGACGTCCGCGCCGAGCTGGCGGGTGGCCGCCACCTTCGCGATGGGGGCGTTGACGGCCATGACGACCACCGCCGGGATGCCGGCGCGCCGCGCGGCCAGGGCCACGCCCTGGGCGTGATTGCCGGCCGAGGCGGTAATCACGCCTCGCACCCGCACTCGCTCCGGCAGGCGCTGGATCTTGGCGAAGGCCCCGCGCACCTTGTAGGAGCCGGTCCGCTGGAGGTTCTCCGGCTTGAACCAGACGCGGCAGCCTGCGTCGGCGCTGAGCGCCTCGCAGGACAGCAGGGGCGTGCGCCAGGCCACGGCCGACACGGCTTGGGCCATGGCGCGTAGCTCACCGGCGGCAGGAGGGGCATCGGCCAGGGAGCGGGGCACGATGGGATTATGCCGCCCGGCCGCGCCCTTGCGGTCGCTGGTGGTCACGGTTAGACTTTCCGTGGTCGTGCTAGGCGGGGAGCGAGCGGTGCCCTGTACCCGCAATCCGATATAGCGGGGCTGAACACCTCTCGCGGTCCGCCGCTACCGCATCCGCCGCGGATGGGCGGCGTTGAGGGTCAGGTCCTGCGCGGCAGCGCCCTACGAACCCCGTCAGGTCCGGAAGGAAGCAGCGGTAAGTAGCCGGCGTTGGGTGCCGCAGGAGCGCCTGGCCTGAGCTAGCCGTTCGAGGTCGGGCGGCAAGTGCGGATCAACAGAGGGTGCACGACCTTTTCTCGCTTTTTGTCGCTCTTGTTGCTCCTATCGCTCCCCATTGCGCAGAACGACGGACGAAAGACGAAGGACGGAGCGCGTTCTCCTAAACCGGTTTGTTGTCCCTTCTCTTGTCCCTGGTCCTTTGCTCTGGGGAGCCGCGGTGGAGCGCCGACTGGTACGACCGGGAGATGTGGTATGCGTTAGGGCAGCCAGAGGGCTGCCCTTTCTGATTCGCGGCCGCGGGAGCTGGCCTGCATGTCGTCTGCTTCGCTCTACAACAAGTGGCGTCCGCGCACCTTCGCTGATCCGGATGACCGCCCGCTGATCGGCCAGGAGCACGTCACGCGCACCTTACGCAACGCCGTGGCCAGCGGGCAGGTGGCCCACGCCTACCTGTTCTGCGGGCCCCGCGGCACGGGCAAGACCTCGGCGGCGCGGATCCTGGCGCGGGCGGTGAATTGCCGGCGGGGCCTGCGGGGCGAGCCCTGCAACGAATGCGAGAACTGCCGCGCCCTGCTGGACGGCCGGCAGCTGGACCTCTTGATCGAGATCGACGGGGCGTCCAACCGCGGCGTGGACGACGTGCGCCAGCTCCGCGAGCGCCTGCTGCAGCGCCCCGGGGGCGCCGGCCTCACCGGGCGCTTCAAGGTGTACATCATCGATGAGGTGCACATGCTCACCACGGAGGCCTTCAACGCCCTCCTGAAGAGCCTGGAAGAGCCTCCGTCCCACGTCATCTTCGTCCTGTGCACCACCGATCCCCAGAAGGTGCCGCCGACGGTGGCCTCCCGCTGCCAGCGGTTCGACTTCAAGCCCATCCCGCTGGAGACGCTGGCCCGCCATCTAGCCAGCGTAGCCGAGGCGGAAGGCGTTCGCCTGGAGCCCGGGGCCGTAGAGCTCCTGGCGCGAGCGGCCGCGGGTGGCGCGCGGGACGCGGTGAGCCTGCTGGACCAGGCCCTGGCCTTCGCTGGGGCGACGGGCGATGACCGCGCTGGCGCCTGCGTCACGGCGGTGCAGGTGCAGGCCATGCTGGGCCTGACCGACTTTGAGGCGGTGTGCCGCCTGGTCGACAGCATCATCGCCCGCGAGCTGCCGGCGGCCCTGCGGGTGGTGCAGGACGTGACGGCCAAGGGGGCCGATTTGCGCCAGTTTGCGCGCCAGGTGATCGAGTTCCTGCGCTACATGCTGCTGGCGGCGAGCGAAGCGGAGGGGCTCCTGCACCTGGACGAGGACACGCTGGACGCCGTGCGCCAGCGGGCGGCGCGCCTCAGCCTGGCCGAGCTCGTCCGGCTGATCAGGCTGTTCGCCCAGGCAGAGCAGGGGCTCAGGTCGCCCGCCGGCCAGCCGCAGCTCCCGCTGGAGTTGGCCGTGATTGAGGCGCTCCTGGCGCCGGCGGCCGCGGCGGCGCCCGTGGCCGGAGAGCCGGCGGTCGCCCCAGCGCTGGCCACCATCACAGCGCCGCCGGCGGGCTACGGCGAGGCTCGATTCACCACCCGCCAGGACGCGGCGCCGGCGGCCGCAGCGCCGCCGGCGGGGGCAAGAGCGGATGAGCCCGCCCTCACTGCCGGCCGGCCGA
>DAOTTI010000053.1:0-22358 GCA_034437795.1 Chloroflexota bacterium
GGGGAGCGCCGGAGCGCGGCCCGCTGCCCCCCCACGCGGCGCCAGCCGCGCCAGCGCGACCGCCGTACCCGCTGCCGACGGGAGCAGGGGCGCACCGTCCGCGCCCAGCGACGGGCATGCGCCCGCTCGGGCAGGTAGGGCTGACCTACATCGTGGCCGAGGACGCCAGTGGGGTCTACCTGATCGACCAGCACAGCGCGCACGAGCGGGTGCTCTACGAGCAGTTGCTCCGCCAGGCGGAGGAGGCGCAGGCCTCGGGCGCAGGGGGCCCGCCGGCGCAACTGCTGCTGGAGCCGGAGGCGGTGGAACTCAACGCGACCCAATCGGCGTGGCTGGCAGAGCACGCCTCCACCCTGGCGGCGTTCGGCTTTCAGCTCGAACCCTTCGGCGGGCACACCTGGCTGCTGCGGGCGGTTCCGCGGCCCATGGCGGCGCGGGGCCGCGGGCGGGCGCTGGCCGAGCTGATCGACGGGCTGATCGAGCACGAGTACGGCGATGGGCCGCTGGACGACCAGGCGCGCTGGGCGATTGCCTGCCACAGCGCGGTGCGGGCCGGCGACGCCCTGGCGCCGGAGGAGATGGCGGCCCTGATCGAGCAGCTGCAGCGCTGCGACATGCGCCGCACCTGCCCGCACGGCCGGCCGACGATGATCCACCTCAGCCACGCGCAGCTGGAGCGCGAGTTCGGACGGCGATGAGGCGGTCAGTGGCGCGCCAAGCTGGTCCATCGCCACGGGTGAGAGGGCGATCTGCTATCGTAGCGGCGAGGGGAGGCCATGGCCGCACCAGCCGGCTCCGTGGCGCCGGCAGCAGAGGCAGAGACGGCAGAAGAACGGCTCGCAGTGGCGCGCCGGCGCTTCACCGTTGACGAGGACTACCGCATGGCCGAAGCCAGCATCCTTTGCGCCGGAGGAGCGGGTGGAGCTGATTGACGGGGAGATTGTGCCGTTGAGCCCGATCAGCGACCGCCACCAGGCCTGCGTCGGCCGTTTAACCTAACGCGTCGTGCGGCGCGTCGGCGACCCAGCCATCGTGCGTGTCCAGGGGCCGATACGCCTCGACGACCGCGCCGAGCCGGAGCCAGACCTGGCGCTCCTGCGCCCGCGTCCGGACTATTATGCCTCCGGCCACCCGCGCCCCCAGGACGTCCTGCTTATCGTCGGGGTCGCGGAGACCTCCCTCGCCTGCGACCGCCCCGTCAAGCTGCTGCGCTACGCCCAGGCTGGCATCCCCGAGGTCTGGCTGCTGATCCTGGCCGACCCGAGCGATCCCCGCAGGGGACAGGCCACAGTTTGGACGTCTATCGCAAGCCATCGCCCGACGGCTAGCGCGATGCGTTGCTACGTGCGGGAGGAACGACTGGCGCTCCAGGCGCTCCCCGACCTCTCCTTCCTCATGGCTGAGGTGCTCGGCGCCTGATGACCCGCCCACGCCGCGGCGGCGCTCTCGTCGCCAGCCGCCGTCGGCGAGGCGAATGCAGGGCCCTGCCCACACCGTCGGCGACACCTCCCGCGCTCAGCCGGCCCGCTGCCCCGAACGCCTCTATCCACTGCGGCGGCGGCGCCAGCCTGTGGCGGCAGGCCCGCGGCTCAGCCGGTGCGCTGCCGGGCCTGCTCCACCAGGGCAGCCAGCCGGTTGAGGGCCTCCAGTGGCGTGAGGCGCATGACGTCAATGGCCTTGAGCTCCTCGACCAGCGGGTCAGTGACCGTAAAGAGCGCAAGCTGGACGGCGGGCGCGGGCCTTCCAGTCTCCGGCTTCCGCTGCTCAATCGGGTGCTGACGCGGCCGGTCTTCCGCGGCCGCCCAGGGCATCGCGCGCCCATGGCCGGCTTCTACGCCCGGCGGCTCACGGGACGGAAGCCGGCCGTTCGCGGGACCGAGCGCCCCCGCGCCGGCCGGACCGGACGCCGCGGGGAGACAACCGTCCGTACAGGTGGGAGGCGTCGGCGGCAGCGCGCCTGCCCGCCGGCGCTCCAGGCTATGGAGCACCTCAGCCGCGCGCTGCGTAATCTGCCGCGGCACGCCGGCCAGCCGCGCCACGTGGATGCCGTAGCTGCGGTCGGCGTTCCCCCGCACCACGCGGTGCAGGAAGACGACCCGCTCGCCCTCCTCCAGGACGTCCATCCGGTAGTTGCGCACGCGGGGCAGGGCCCGTTCCAGCTCGGCCAGCTCATGATAATGGGTGGCGAAGAGGGTGCGGGGGCCGCCCGGACCCGACGAACCCGACGACGGATGGCCGGCGGAAGACGAAGCGAATGCGCCTTCCTGGTGAGCGTCCGTCCGTCGTCCTTCGTCTTTGCCTTTCGTCCAGTCACCGTGGAGATACTCCACCACGGCCTGGGCAATGGCCACGCCGTCGTAGGTGCTGGTGCCGCGCCCGATCTCATCGAGCACGACCAGGCTACGCCGCGTGGCGTGGCGCAGGATGGTGGCCGTCTCCACCATCTCCACCATGAACGTGCTCTGGCCGGCAGCCAGGTCGTCCTGCGCCCCGACGCGGGTGAAGATGCGGTCCACCAGGCCGACGCGGGCGGACTGGGCCGGCACGAAGCTGCCGGCTTGGGCCAGCAGCACGATCAGCGCCACGGCGCGGAGGTAGGTACTTTTGCCGGCCATATTGGGGCCGGTGAGGATGATGATCTGGTCGTCGGTGGTGCTCAACCGGCAGTCATTGGGCACGAAGGCGGCCGGCTGGCCCACCTGGGCGGTGGCGGCGTCGAGCGCCGCTTCCACCACCGGATGGCGCCCCTGCACGATCTCGATCTCCTCGCTCTCATCCAGCAGGGGGCGCACGTACCCGCGGCGGACGGCGACCTCGGCAAAGCCGGCCAGCACATCCAGCTGGGCCAGCCCCTCGGCCGCGGCCAGGAGCCGGCCGGCCTGGGCCGCCAGCTGGCGCTGCAGGTCGGCAAAGAGGGCCCGTTCGAGCTCAGCGATCCGCTCTTGCGCGTGCAGGACGAGGTTCTCGTACTCCTTGAGCTCAGGGGTAATGTAGCGCTCGCCGTCGGTGAGCGTCTGGCGCCGGATGTAGTGGGCCGGCACCTCGCCCTTGTAGGCGTGGGAGACCTGCAGGTAGTAGCCGAAGACCTTGTTGAAGCCGACCTTCAGGCTCTTGATGCCCGTCCGCTCGCGCTCGGCCGCCTCCAGGCCGGCGATCCACTGGCGGGCATCAGCGCTGGAGCGGACCAGTTCGTCCAGCTCCTGGCTGTACCCGGGACGGATGAGGCGCTCCTCCTCCCAGGTACCGAGAACGGCGCGGCGCCCGTTCTTCCCTGGCCCGCTCCCGTCCGGGGCGCTCGGGTCATAGACGGCGCGCTCGATCAGGTCGGCGACGTCAAGGCAGGGGTCGATCCCACGCAGCAGGCGGTGGAGCCGGAACGCCGTCCCTCCTCCCTCGCCCCCTCCGCCATCACCCGAGGGGGAGCGCTCCTCTTCGCCTCCGTCGGCGAGCCCCCTGATCTCAGCCGCTGCCAGCAGCGAGGCGCGCAGGGCCAGCAGGTCACGGGGGTGGGCCGTCCCCTGGCGGGCGCGGTTCGTCAGGCGCTCGATGTCGGCGATGCGGTCCAGCGCCGCGCGCACGCGGGCGCGGAGCACGCCGTCGGCCACCAGGGCCTCCACCGCGTCCAGGCGAGCGTTAATGGCGTCCAGGTCGAGCAGGGGCTGGCCGAGCCAGCGGCGCAGCAGGCGTCCGCCCATCGGCGTGCGCGTCTCGTCAATGACGGACAAGAGCGTCGGCCGCGCCGCGGGCGAGCCGTTCTCTGTCCGCTCGGCGCGGCGCCCCGGTCCCTCCGCAAAGAGCTCCAGGTTGCGCCGTGTGAACCCGTCCAGGCGCATGTACGCGCCCGGCTCATAGGTGCGCAGCCCATCCAGCAGGGCCAGGAGCGGACGGTGGGTCTGCTCGACGTAGGCGACCAGGGCGCCGGCGGCGCGTGTGGCCAGAGGGAGGTGCGCGCAGCCAAACCCTGCCAGGCTCGTCACGCCGAACTGCCGGCAGAGCAGCTCCTGGGCCGTGCCGAGCTCGAAGCGCCAGGCATCGAAGGGCGTGATGGTGCGCCCGGCGGCGGCCGCTGCTTCGAGCGAGGCCCCTGGCTCCGCGCCACCCGCCGGCGCGTGCGGGTCGCGCGTGGCAGGGATCAGGCATTCGGCTGGCTGGAGGCGGTCCAGCTCGCGGGCCAGCTCGGCGCCGGCCTCGTCCCCCGTCAGCTCCGTGGCGGCGAACTCACCGGTGGTGAGATCGGCATGGGCCAGGCCGTACTGGGGCAGCCCACCGGGGCCATAGGCCGCCACGATGGCGCACAGATAGTTGTTGCGGCGCGCCTCCAGCATGCGCGGCTCGACGACGGTACCGGGGGTGACCACCCGCACCACCTGGCGGGCCATCATGCCCCTTCCAGCAGGGCTGGCGTCGAGCGCGTGGTCGGCGGCGAAGCGGCCGGCCGACCCGATCCTGGGCGTCGGGTCCAGCTGCTCGCAGATGGCCACCTTATAGCCGGCGGCGATCAGGCGAGCGATGTAGCTCTCGGCCGCGTGGTAAGGCACGCCGGCCATCGGCACCCGCTGCCCTTTCCCCACCTCGCGGGAGGTGAGGGTGATGTGCAGGACGCGCGCCGTCAGCTCCGCATCGGCGTCAAAGGTCTCGTAGAAGTCGCCAAGGCGGAAGAAGAGAATGGCGTCGGGGTGCTGGCGCTTGAGCGCCAGGTACTGCCGGCGCATGGGGGTAAGGCGCAGCTCCCCTCTTGGGCCAGGCTCACCTTTCGCTCCCATCCTGCCGCGCATTCTAACGGGCGGCAGGAGTGCGGAGTAGAGAGTAGCGATGAGCGAGGAGCGACGAGGGCTCCGTCCTCGCTCATCGCTCCCTCGCTACGCGTCCTACGTCGGGATGAGGCGCCGGACGTCGTTGTAGGAGACGAAGAGCATGAGGGTGATGAGGAGCATCAGGCCGACGAAGTGGATAATCCCTTCCACCTGCGGGTTGACCCGCCGCCCGCCACGGATGCCCTCCAGGGCGACGAAGGCCAGGCGCGCGCCATCTAGCCCGGGGATGGGGAGCATGTTAAAGATGGCCAGGTTGAGGCTGAGGAAGGCGGTGAAGTGCAGGAGGTAGGTCAGGCCCGCCTGGGCGGCCCGCCCCGTCATCTGGGCGATGCCGACGGGGCCGGCCAGCTCGGCCGGCGCCTCGCGCGTCACCACCTGCGCCAGCCCGTGGAAGAAGAGCCGGATGGTCTCGCCCGTGCGAACCAGACCTAGCGGGATCGCCTCCCAGACCGGATGGCGCACCGTGACGTACTCCGGCCCCAGGGCAATCCCGATCATGATCCGCCCGTCCGGCAGCGTCCGCGGCGTGAGCCGAAGGTGCCGCTCCTGACCCTCCCGCTGGACCACTACCTCGATCTCGCGCTCTCCCGCGGCCCGCACCGCGCGCCGCACGTCGTCCGGCTCGTGGATCGGTTGCTCGGCGACGCTCACGAAGATGTCGCCTTCCTGTAGCCCGGCCACCGCGGCCGGCGAGCCGGGCTGGACGCCATAGATCTGCACGCGCCCGCAGCCGTCGCAGGGCACCGGCTCGCCGACGACTAGCGCGGCGCTGAACAGGAGCGGCACCAGCAGGAGGTTCATCGCGCTGCCCGCGGCCAGCACCACGGCACGCGTGGTCTTGCTCTTGGAGGCGAACGACTGCGGATCGCCGGGCGAGGCGTTCTCACCCAGCATCTTGACGAAGCCTCCCAACGGGAGCAGGTTGATGGAGTAGACGGTCTCGCCTATCTTGACACCGAACAGGCGGGGCGGGTAGCCGAATCCGAACTCCTGGACCTTGATGCCGGCGCGCTTGGCCATCACGAAGTGGCCGAGCTCATGGGCAAAGACGAGCAGGCTAAGGACCGCCAGGAAGGTGAGGAGCGTGGGGAAGAATGTCATGCGTCTCGCGCTGAAATAGCCTATACACGTCAAAGTTCAAAGTTCAAGGTCCTCGCCCCAAGGTCCACGATCCAGATGACGTTCCATCTACACACACTTTGAACCTTGAGCCTTGAACGTTGAACGTTCCCGGGCGAGGCGGCGGCAGGTCTCCGCCGCCACGTGGCGCGCCTGGCGGTCGACCTCCAGCAGGTGATCCAGGCTCTCCACGGGACTGGGTACAACGGCTTCTAACGCCGCGCCGACCACGTGAGGGATGTCCATAAAGCCAATCGCTCCGCGCAGGAAGTGTTCCACCGCCACCTCGTCGGCGGCGCAGAGTACGGTTGGGGCGGTGCCGCCGGCGGCGCCGGCCTCCAGCGCCAGCCGGAGGCAGGGGAACCGGTCCAGGTCCGGCCGCTCGAAGTGGAGGCGCCCGATCGTGGCCAGATCAAAGGGCCGGCGTACCGGCTCCGGCCGCGGGAGCCGCTCCCCACGGCTGAGCGCCAGCTGAATGGGGAGCTTCATGTCCGGCCAGCCGAGCTGGGCCTTGAGCGAGCCGTCCACGAACTCGACCAGCGAATGGATGATGCTCTCGGGGTGCACGACCACGTCGATCTGGTCCAGGCGCAGCTGGAAGAGCCAGCGCGCTTCGATCGCCTCCAGGCCCTTATTCATCAAGGTCGCCGAATCGATCGTGACCTTGGGGCCCATGCGCCAGGTCGGGTGGGCCATGGCCTGCGCTACGTCCACGCGCCGCATCTGCTCCTGGGGCCAAGTGCGGAAGGGGCCGCCGGAGGCGGTGAGAATGATCCGCCGCACGGCCGCCGGCGCCTCGCCCGCCAGGCACTGCCAGATGGCGCTGTGCTCGCTATCGACCGGAAAGAGCCGCGCGCCAGCGCGCCGCGCCGCCTCGGTCACGAGCTCGCCGGCGATGACCAGGCTCTCCTTGTTGGCAAGGGCGATGTCCTTGCCGGCGGCCGCGGCGGCGAGCGTGGCCGGCATGGCGACCCGGCCAGATGTGGCGATCAGGACGACGTCGGCCTCCGGCAGGGTGGCCACCGTTGCCAGCTCGCCCTCGCCGCGAAGCAGCTGCCATGGCCCCCGCTCCAGCGCCTCGAGCGCCTCGACTTCGGGGGCCGCGCCGGCCAGGCAGACCACGGCGGGGCGAAACTCGGCCGCCTGCTGCGCCAGCACCTCCACGCTGCGGGCGGCCGCCAGGGCCACCACCTGGAAGTACGGCCCTTGCTCGCGCACCACCTCCAGGGCCTGGCGCCCGATGGAGCCGGTGGAGCCGAGGATGGCCAAGCGGATCGGAGGCATCGTGCTCAATGCGACGTACGGGGTACTGAGTGGCGCCCGGCCATGGTGCTGCGCCCTGCGCTGTTGGATCGTCGTCCGGCGCCCACCGATGCTTCCAGTGTGATTGTCCGGCGTTTCCGGGCACTGCTGGTGCTCCGCAGGAGCATGACCAGTTCCTTTTCCTGTGGCGCCGCCAGCGCGCTAGAGGGCGATGGCGGCCGCATAGTAGTAGACCAGCACAACGGTGAACAGCAGCGAGTCGATACGGTCCAGCATCCCGCCGTGGCCGGGGATCAGCGCGCTGGCGTCCTTGGCGCCGGCCTCGCGTTTAATCATGGACTCGGCCAGGTCACCGAGCTGAGCGGCAGAGGCCACCGCCAGGGCCAGCAGCGGCACGTGCCAGCTGGGAATCGGTAGCGGCGCCCAGCCCAGCGTCCGTTCCAGCACCGGCCCCACGAGCGGGATGGGGCTGCGCGCCACCAGCGTGACCAGGAGACAGAGCGCCAGCCCACCGGCGACCCCTTCCCAGCTCTTCTTCGGGCTGATCCAGGTCATGAAGCGGTGCCGGCCAAAGCGCGAGCCGACAAGATAGGCGCCAGAATCATAGCCCCAGGTCGCGGCCAGGGTGTAGAAGACCCAGCCCCGCCCGGCCTCGCTACCCGGCTCGCCGAGCAGGCGCAGGGTGAGAAAATGGCTCATCAGCCAGGCCACGTAGAGCGTACCGGCGAGCGTGAGGGCCCACCCCACCAGCCGGCCACGCAGGTCCTGGCGCTCAAACAGCAGCACGATCAGGGGCAGGATCACGGCGGCGGCCACGGAGAAGCGGGCCAGATAGGCAAACCGGTCCGGTCGCAGCAGGCCGGTGAGCGCCGGTCCGAGCGGGAGCGCCGGCAAGCTCCCCACGATCAGGTCGCGCCCGCCGTTGGCCAGCAGCAGCTCAAAGGCCAGCAGGAAGCCGAGGGGCTGTACCAGGCGCGCCCCCGGCCGCGCGGAGAGGGAGTAGAACTCACGTAAGGCCAGGAAGGTGACGATGGTCGTGCCGAGCACAAACCAGCCCCCGCCGGCGTAGACGCCCAGCAGGATTGGCGGCGCGATGACGAAGGCCGCGATCACTCGCCGCACGAGCGTTCCCGAGCGAGCGGCCGCCGGCGCCGGCTGGACCGAGGCGGTGGCGGGTGGCTGCTCCGCTGCCTCCGGCGGGCCGGCGCGCCTGGCTCGGGTCCGTCCCCTGGCCGCCGCAGACGGGGCGAAGCTCTCGACCATTAGCAGTCCGCTCCACCTCGGGCTAGGGACGTATGGACCCGCCCGGACTTTGGCCCGCCGCCCTGCGGCCTGCGCCGTCTGCCGGCCACGGCGCCACCTAGACTTCCAGCACCTCGGCCTCCTTGCTCTGGCCGAGGCGGTCAGCTTCCGCGATGAAGCGGTCGGTCACGCGTTGCAACTGGTTCTCGGCGTCTCTGAGATCGTCCTCCGTGATCAGGTTCTCGCGTCGCAGGTCACGGAGGTCGTTGTGCGCCTCCCGCCGTACGTTACGGATGGCGACCCGCCCCTCCTCCACCCGGTGGTGGACGAGCTTGACCAGGTCCCGCCGGCGCTCCTCGGTCAGGGGCGGCAGCGTGATCCGGATCACGTTGCCATCGTTGGACGGCGTCAGGCCCAGCTCGCTCTTCATGATCGCCTTCTCGATCGCCGGAATGGCGCCCTTGTCCCACGGCTGGATCACGATCAGGCGGGGCTCCGGCACAGTGATGCCGGCCAGCTGATTGAGCGGGAGCTCGGAGCCGTAGTACTCGACGTGGAGACGGTCGACCAGCGCCGCGCTGGCGCGGCCGGTACGGATCGTGGCCAGGTCGTGCTGGAGGATCTCCACCGCCTTGGCCATCTTCTTCTCGGCCTCGGCGATGACCTCGGCTACCGGGTCGTCAGACATTGCTTCCCCTCGCTCCTATCGTCTCACTGGAACAGTGCGGATGGCAATCCCACCGGCGGGCGTCCTCACGGCCCGACGTAGGTTCCGACGGCTTCCCCACGAATGGCGCGCGTCAGGGCCCCCTCCTCCTCTAGGCGGAAGACAACCAGGGGCAGGTTGTGCTCCATGCACATGGAGATGGCGGTGCTATCCATGACGGCGAGGCGCTTGTTTAGAATGTCCAGGTAGGTCAGACGGTCGTACTTTCGGGCCCCGGGCACCTTCCGCGGATCGGCATCGTAGATGCCGTCGACGTAGGTGGCCTTGAACAGCACCTGGGCCCCGATCTCCATAGCACGAAGTGCGCCGGCCGTATCGGTGCTGAAGAACGGGTTGCCCGTGCCGGCGCCGAAGATGACCACCTTTCCGTCCTCAAGGTGGTCGATGGCGCGGCGCCGGATGTAGGGCTCGGCCACCTGGCGCATCTCGATGGCCGTCTGCACGCGTGTGATGATGCCCTCCCGTTCCAGGGCCTCCTGCAGGGCCAGGGCGTTCATCACCGTGCCCAGCATGCCGATATAGTCGGCCTGGGCCGCCTCCATCCCGTACTGCACGGCGTCGCGCCCCCGCCACAGGTTGCCGCCGCCGATCACGATCGCTAGCTCGACGCCGGTCTCGCGGATGGAGCGGGCCAGCAGCGCCGCGATGCGCTGCACCGCCCGCGGATCGATCCCGTAGCGCCCCTCGCCGACGAGGTGCTCGCCCCCCATCTTGAGCAGCACCCGCCGGTACTTGATCGGGGGCCGCGCCGCGGTGAGCGGCATGGAGGACGACCGCACGGCCTCGGTATTCCCTCCGGCAATGACCTGGGCGACGGCATCCGACTTCATCGGCCCTCCCTGCCAGCACGACGACGTGGCGAGCGCTCGTGGCGGTCCATCCCCTGATCCTGGGGTGAGAGATGCGTGATGCGTAATGCGCAGTGCGTGATGCGTAAAACGTAAGAGGCGATGAGGGATGGGAGCGGACTACCCGCTACTCGCTACTCGGCCCTCGCTACTCGCTACTCGCTACTTGCCGAGTTCGAAGCGGACAAAGCGCCGCACCCGAATGTTCTCCCCCGTCTTGGCGATGGTCTCGGTAATCAGGTCCTGGATGGTGCGCGACTGGTCGCGGATGTAGGGTTGCGAGAGCAAGGCCATCTGCTCCACGTCCTGCGGGGAGAGCTGCTCGCGCTCGATCAACTCGGCGGGCACGTCCTCCTTCGAGAGGAAGCGGGGATTCATGGCCGCCACCTGCATCGCCACTTCCCGCGCCAGCCAGCGGAAGGTCTCGTTGCGCGCCACGAAGTCCGTCTCGCAGTTCACCTCCACCAGGGCGCCAATGCGCCCCCCGCCGTGGATATAGGCCTCCACCAGGCCCTGGCCCGTCTCGCGCTCCGCCTTCTTTGCGGCGGTGGCGAAGCCCTTCTCGCGCAGGATGGCCTTGGCGCGGGCGACATCCCCTTCCGCCTCGGCCAGGGCACGCTTGCAATCCATGATCCCCGCGCCCGTCTCCTCGCGCAGGGCCTTGACGGCTTCAGTCGTAATCTGCATCTGGTTCGTCCTGCGTCCTGTGATGATGGCGTGATGAGGGCGCCGCGGGGGAGAGCCAGCGGCCCCAGCGGCATGGCCATCCGTCCACGCCCCGTGCCGCCAGGGCCGCCGCTCCCGTGGCGCTACTCCTCCTCGGCACGACGCCGGCCCCGGCCGACGAACTCGCGGTCCTCTTCCTCTTCGAGCTCTTCGAGGTACTCCTCGTAGATATCCTCGCCGGCACGCAGCCGCGCCTCCACCTCCTCGGGGGTGAGCTCCTCGGTCTCCTCGGCCTCCGCCTCCTTGGCCAGCGCCTCGGCGACGCCTCGCCCCTCCAGGCAGGCGTCCGCAATGCGGCTGGTCAGGAGCTTGATGGCGCGGATGGCGTCGTCGTTCGCGGGGATCGGGTAGTCCACCTCCTCAGGGTTGCAGTTGGTATCTACCAGAGCCACAATGGGGATCCCCAGCCGGCGCGCCTCCGCCACCGCGATGTGCTCCTTGCGCGTATCGACCACGTACAGGGCCCCGGGGAGCCGGCGCATTCCCTCGATCCCGCCCAGGCGCGTCTGCAGCCGCGCCAGTTCGTCGCGCAGGCGCTGCGCCTCCTTCTTGGGCAGGCTCTCGAACTCGCCCCGCTCCTGGCGGATCTTCAGCTCCTGCAGGCGCCGGATGCGCTGCTGGATGGTCTGGAAGTTGGTGAGCATGCCCCCCAGCCAGCGCTGGGTGACCCAGAACTGGCCGGCCCGCTTGGCCTCCTCTTCAATCGCCTCCTGGGCCTGCTTCTTGGTGCCGACGAAGAGCACGTTCTCCCCCTGGCGGGTGAGCTCGCGGACGAAGTCGTAGGCCTCCGCCAGCTTGGCCACCGTCTGCTGCAGATCGATGATGTGGATGCCGTTGCGCTCGGTGAAGATGTATGGCTTCATCTTCGGGTTCCAGCGCTTCGTTTGATGCCCGAAGTGCACCCCCGCTTCGAGCAGGAGCTTCATCGATACGACTGCCATGGTTGCTTGCTGGTTCCTCCTTGGTTTGTCGCCGCGCGCGCCGGCCACCGCCGGCGCCGCACGGACTGGCCTCCGCCCCCATCAGCCCTGCTCCCAACCGCCGGCGCACGGAGCGCGCGTGGCGCCACCCGCGGGCGGGTCGCGCTCACACCGCGCCCCTGAGCCTGCCGGGGCAACCAGGTCAGGTCCGGGGACGTGCGGACTTTGGTACCGCCCGGTCTCGTCTCGGGCGGCGGTACCTCGTGTACTGCTCCTGAGTATAGCAGCGGTCAGGGGCACGCCCCGGCTGGCCAGACCGCGGCCTGTAATCAGCCATGCCGGACGCGCCCTGCTGCGTTCCCTCCCCCTGTGGTCATCCCACCCCTGTCCCATCTCTGGCAGGCTCCCCCGGACGAGGAGAAGCGCTCCCTGCTCGCCACTCGCCACTCGCTACTCCGTCCATGCGTTCCGCGAGCCGGAGCGGCGGGCGCCAGGAGCCCTACGTGTACGCCACGCGGCCGGACTCGTGGGCGCGAATGTAGTCCCAATCCAGGGCCACACCGAGGCCAGGCCCGGTCGGGACCGGCACGTGGCCGCGGCGGTCGACGGCGTCCAGATCGTCCGAGTAGCCATCGGCGTAGATCGGCGGCCTAGTGGTCTTGACCGATGGGTGCACCAGGCCCAGCTCGTAATAGTTCGTGTTACGGATCGCCGCCATCAGGTGGCGGTGCGCCGGGCCGGGGGCGTGGATCTCCACGTCCAGGCCCACGGCCTCGGCCGCGTGCGCCACCTTGATCGCGCCGGTGATGCCGCCGTCATAGTATGCGTCCACCCGCACGAAGTCCGTGCCGCCGGCCAGAATGAGGTCCATGCGCGTCTCCAGATGGCGCACGTGCTCGCCCAGCAGCAAGGGCGTCTTGATCAGCTCGCGGAGCTTGCGGTGGGCGAAGGCGGAAAGGCCCCCGTCTTTGAAGGGATCTTCGTACCAGAAGTAGGCCGCCTCGTCGCAGGCGCGGCCCACCTTGAGCGTCTCGGCCCAGGTGTCGTACTCGCAGGCAGGGTCGATCATCAGGTCCATGTCCGGTCCCACCGCCTTGCGGACGGCCAGCACGTTGGCCACCTCGCGCTCGATGTAGTGCTGGTCGGCGGGGTCCTTGCCCCAGCCGTGGATCTTGAAGGCGGGGTAGCCCATCTCCTTGCACTGCACGGCAAAGTCGGCGAAGGCTTGCGGGCTGGAGAGGCCCCCGTTCGCGACGTGGTCGCCATGCAGGGTGCTGGCGTAGCAGGGCAGGCTCGTCTTCCACCCGCCGAGCAACTCACAGATGGGGGCGTTGTAGGCCTTGCCCGCGATGTCCCACAGGGCGATGTCGATCGGGCCCAGGCCCATGCGGTCCAGCTTGCGCATCGCCCGCTTCATGTCGTTGTAGAGGCGCTCCCGCTGGAGGGGGTTCTTGCCGATCAGGTAGCGGGCCATCGCGCCCACCTGGCTGTAAGAGTGGGCGTCGCCGCCGGCGAACTCGCCGGTGATGCCGACATCGGTCTCGATGGTGAGGACGTGACCGCGCGCTTCGCGCCGCGCGCCGGGCTCATACACCTGATTGAAGCCGTTGTAGTCAACCCCCAGGTCATGGACTTCCCAGGTGTACTGGTAGATGGTGATGCGGGTGATCTTCATCTCGCGCGCCATACGCCGCGTGCCTCCTTGCCGGCGCAGGGTAGCAGACCTGCCGGCGCGACGCTCAGCCGCCGGCAAGCAACCGGCCCGTGGGATCCGCCGGCAAGGTCTTCTGGGCCCTTCCTTCATCAGCCCGCATCTCCTCGTGGGAATGGGGCTGGTCCGCCAAACCTGCCGCCGGACCCGCCGAGGGCCAGACCGGCGGTGCTAGAATTCGGGCATGAGACGGCCCGTCGGGATCGAGACCGAATACGGCCTGAACTGCGAGGGCTTTCCGGCCGATGATCGGGCCCGGGGGATGGCCCCCTCGCAGGACCAGGGCGGCGCGAGCCACAACGGGCACCCGCCGGGCCAGGCGAGCAACGGTGGGGCTGGCGGGCCGAGCGCCGCTGTCGACTTCGCCTACGAGGCATCGCGGGTCGTCCGCTGCGTCGACGTGCCGGGCGCCTTCCGTGGGTGGGACTATCAGGGAGAGGATCCGTACCGTGACCTGCGCGGCATGCGGGTCGACCGCCTGGCGCGGGATCCCCACGACCTGGAGACGCCGAGCGACCGCAGCCGGACCCTCAGCCGTGAGGAGCTACTGGCCAATACCGTCCTGCCGAACGGGGCGCGGTACTACAACGACCACAACCACCCCGAGTACTGCACCGAGGCCTGCCTGGTGCTCACGGAGCTGGTGGCACACGATAAGGCCGGTGAGCGGGTGCTCTTCGCCTGCGAGCAGCGCCGCAACGCCGAGCTGGCGGCCGAATATGGCCCGCAGACCCAGGTGCGCGTGCTGAAGAACAACACGGACTACCACGGCCGCAGCTACGGCACGCATGAGAATTACCTATTTCCGCGGGCCGTGCCCCTGGAGCTGGTCGTCCGCGCCATGACGCCGTTCCTGGTCACCCGCCAGCTCTTTGCCGGCGCGGGCAAGGTGGGGATCGAGCAGGGCGGGCTCCCCATTCAGCCCGGGTTCCAGATGAGCCAGCGGGCCGACTTCTTCGAGGAACGGATCGGCATCAACACCACGGCGCAGCGCCCCATCTTCAACACCCGCGACGAGCCGCACGCCGACCGGACCAAATACCGGCGCCTGCACGTGATCGTGGGCGACGCCAACCGCTCCGAGTGGGCCACGGCCATGAAGGTCGGAACGGCCGCCCTGGTGCTGGACCTGGTGGAGGATGGCTGGTCGCCGACGTGGGACCTGGAGGATCCCGTCGCCGCCATCAAGACGATCTCACGCGGGCACGACCTGCTCGCCACCGTCGCGCTCACCGATGGGCGCCTGGTTCGGGCCGTGGACATCCAGCAGTGGTACTTTGAGGCGGCGGCGCGAGCCTTCGCCGGGCGGGATGAGGAGACGGATTGGGTGCTGGGGCAGTGGCGGGAGGTGCTGGACGGGTTCTCGGGCGATCCCGCGCCCCTGGCCGACCGCGTAGACTGGCTGGCCAAGCGCCGGCTCTTCGACCAGGTGCGGCAGGCGAGCGGGCCGGCCGGTGAGCGGAGCGCCTCAGGCTGGGAGAACCCCGTGCTGCGCCGGCTGGACCTGGCCTACCATCTGGTCAACCCCAGGCTGAGCCTCTACGACGCCCTGGTGGCGCAGGGCCGCATCCGGCGCCTGGTCACCGATGAGCAGGTGGAAGCGGCGCTGAGCCATGGGCCGTCGCGCACGCGCGGGGCGGTGCGGGCCCTGCTCCTGGCCCGCTTCGGCCCAGCCATCCGCAGGGTAGAATGGGACTCGGTGACCTTCGGCAGTAA
Source organism: Chloroflexota bacterium (assembly GCA_034437795.1). GTDB lineage: Bacteria > Chloroflexota > UBA11872 > UBA12225 > UBA12225 > DAOTTI01. Next base: position 15,087 of record DAOTTI010000053.1, read on the forward strand.
CGGGCGTGAGGTGCGTCTGCAGCTGGATGAGATCACCGGGCCGGTGGTGGAGCGTCTCGAGATGCTGGTGCGCGAGGCGCCGGACCTGGAAACGCTCTTCGCCACCATGATGGGGAGGACCCCATAGCGGAGGATCCCAGAGCAATGGTTACGCTGACGACAGAACCAGACCTTCACCTCACCCTCAGCGCGGCGCAAGGAGCCGGCACCGCGCGCCCCGCGGCGCGGGTGGCGGCGCCGGAGGCGCCGGTCGCTCCCGTCGAAGCCCCGCCGGACGTCCCGGCCAAGCAGGAGCCCCCGCCCGGTGAGAAGGAAAAACAGGACGAGCCGGACATCGACGAGCAGATCAAGCGCATCATCCGCGAGATCCCTGACCCGACGCCTCAGCCGGGCGGACAGTAGGCGACGGGAGGGCGACGGGAGAGAGCGGGCAGATGACGCAGGCTGGAGCGACGCCTTCACTGGCCTGCTCCTGTAAGGCTTAGGCCGGACCGGCGGGCCTCGGGCGGCCGGTTGCGCGCCTGGAGTGGCGCCTGCTGAGACCAGCCCGACCTGCGTCGTTTGTCCGGCCGGTGCGGCGCTGGCGCGGCACGCCAGTGAGTTCGCGACCACTGACGACTGGCGATTGACATGGATGGCGCACTGTTCGGCACTGAAACGGAATACGCCTGCGCCGGCAGCTTGAGCCCGGCGGAGGCGGCGAACCGCGTAAAGGACGGCATCTTCTCGGGGCGCAAATACGGGCTGATCGAGCCGGCGCCACGGGAGTGGGGCGAGGTGCCGGGCAACGGAGGCTTCCTGTTCAACGGCGGGCGGCTCTACCTGGACTCTGGCCACCTGGAGTACGCCACGCCGGAATGCCGGTCCCTGCTCGACATCGTGGCCGCCGAACGGGCCGGCGATCAGCTGCTTGTGGCCGCCGTGGCGGAGCTAGGCCTGCGCCACGAGGTCTTCTTCATCAAGAACAACACCGACCACTTCGGCCACACCTACGGCTACCACGAGAACTACTGTCTGCGCGTGAGCCCGCGCAGTCGCGATATGGTGCAGGGCCTGCTGCCGTTCCTGGTGACGCGCCAGATCTTCGCCGGGGCCGGCATGCTCTCGCCCGCGGCGCTGCGGAGCCGGCAGCAGGGGGCGCGCCGCGGCGGCCCGGGGCTGAGCATGCTGCCTGCCCTGCCCAGCAGCGCCCAGCGGGGCAGCGAGTCCCGCCCCTACGTGCCCTACCAGATCAGCCAGCGGGCCTACTTCGTCTCGGTCGACGTCAGCCATCGCGTTCGCTTTGGCGGCCGGCCGATCTTGAACCTGCGCGATGAGCCCCTGGCGGGCGGCCGCTTCCGGCGCCTGCACATCATCATCGGCGACGCCAATCGCTCCGAGTACGCCACCGCCCTCAAGCTGGGGACGACGGCGCTGGTGGCCCAGCTCCTGGAGCTGGGCTGGGATCCCGAGGTCGACCTGGAGAACCCGGTGGCGGCGCTCAAGGAGATCGCGTTCAATCCGTACGGTGGATGGACCATCCGCACGGCGCGCGGCGGCACCATGCCGGCGATTGAGATCCAGCGCATGTACCTGCTGGAGGCCACCAAGCGCTTCCTGGGCCGCGATCCTGACACCGACTGGACGCTCCGCCAGTGGGCGACCATCCTCAACGGGCTAGAGATGGACCCGCTGCGCCTGGAGGGTTACGTCGATTGGGTGACCAAGTACCATCAGCTGGCCCGCTTCGCTGAGAAGGCGGAGAAGGGCTGGGAGGATCCCGCCCTGGTCAAGCTGGACCTGGCCTACCACCACATCGAGCCCAGCGTCAGCCTGTACACGCTGCTGCTCAAGCAGGGCAAGATCCCCACCCTGGTGGACGACGAGCGGGCGGAGCGGGCGATGCACCAGCCCCCGCCGGATACCCGCGCGGCCGGCAGAGGGCACGTGGTCCGCGCCATGTCCGAGGCGCGGGCCGACGACACCATCCGCTGGGAGATCCTGGCGCGGCGCCTGGGCGAGCGCGCGGTGTGGGGCGATGAGCGTTTCGTCGTCTACGAGTACGTCGACGACTGGCGCGACATCCGCGATACGGGCGCCTGGCACATCATTCCCTATCTGATCGACTGGGGCGCCGTGGCGGTGAAGGACCACGTCCTGGAGATGCCCGATCCCTTCCGCGACTACGCCGAAGAGTCCGAGCGCTTCGGCAAGTCCATCCCCGCCCTCTTACGCCGCTAGTGCACCTTGCCATTTCACCAGGGGAGCCAATGGCCAGAGCCAAGGCAAGTGGCCCACTAATCTGCCCTGGATGATCCGCGCCCAGCGAGACGTCCCCTCACCCTTTGGGAGAGGGGTAGGGTGAGGGCTCCTTTCTCTGCGAGAGAGCCAGGTTCAGGGCTCCGTCTACTGTTCCCTCTCCCTTGGGGCGACGGTTCGGGTGAGGGCTCCTATCTCTGGGTAAAGGCTAGCCTGGGGCCTCCGCCGTTGCTGTTGCCAACCTGCTACCATCGGCCGCCGGATGGCGCCCGCGTATCCGTTCGAGACGTTGCCCGACCTGCTGGCCCCCGGTCTGGACCTGGCGTTCGTCGGGATCAACCCCAGCCTGTACTCCGTCCGGCAGGGCCATTACTTCGCCCGCGCAACGAACCGGTTCTGGCCGGCTTTCTCCCAATCGCAGCTCAGCGCGCCCGTACGGCAGGCCCTGGGCCTGGCCCTCCTGGGGCCGGCGCATGATCAGGAGCTGCTCCGGTTCGGGATCGGTTTCACAGATGTCGTGAAGCGGCCCAGCAACAACTCAGGCCAGCTGAGCCCCGCCGATTTCCAGGAATGGGCCCCGCGCCTGCGCGCGCGCCTGGAGCACTATGGCGTCCGCGTGGCCTGCTTTCATGGCCTGACTGCGTTCCGCCCGTTCCTCCGGCTGGGGCTGGGGCAGGCTGGTATTCGCGACGGCGACGTCCAGCTCGGCCCGCAGCCGTACCGCCTCGGCCCCACCAGGTTCTTCGTCGTGCCCAACCCCAGTCCGGCCAACGCGCGGTATACCGTCCGCGACCAAGCGGCGTGGTATGACCGTGTGGCGGCCTTTCTGGCGGCCGCAGGCGCCGCCCCAGAACGGCCATGAGCGAGGAGCGGCCCGCCGAGCGGCCACGGCCACGGCGTGGGGAGAGCTTTTTCGGGCTGCACTTCGATCTGCACCCGAGCGCCGAGGACACGCAGCTTGGCGCCGATCTGACGGAGGAGTTGGTCGCCGCGCTGCTGGAGCGGGTCCGGCCGGACTTCGTCCAGTACGACTGCAAAGGGCACGCGGGCTATACCGGCTACCCGACGAAGGTCGGCTGGCCGTCACCAGGAATCGTTAAGGACTCCCTGGCCATCTGGCGCCGCGTGACCCGCCGGTACGGCGTCGGGCTGTACGTCCACTACTCGGGGGTGTGGGATTCCGTGGCCGCGCGACAGCGGCCGGACTGGGCGCGAGTCGACCAGCACTGGCTGCCGGATCGGGACATGACCAGCACCTACGGGCGCTACGTGGACGAGCTGCTCATCCCGCAGCTCAAGGAGATCGTCGACGCCTACGACGTGGATGGGGTGTGGGTGGACGGCGACTGCTGGGCCGTCCGCCCTGATTACAGCGCGCCCGCGCGGGAGGCCTTCCGGCAAGCCACCGGTCTGGCCGAGCTGCCGCGGCGCCCCGGGGATCCGGGCTGGGAGCGCTTCCTTGAGCTGCAGCGCCGCCGGTTCGAGGACTATGTGACGCGCTACGTGGAGGCCCTGCACGACTACCGGCCGCAGGTCCAGATCACCAGTAACTGGATGTACTCCGCACGCATGCCCCAGCCGGTGCGCGCGCCCCTCGACTTTCTGTCCGGCGACTACACCCCGGGGGAGGCGGTGAACTCGGCGCGGCTGGAGGCGCGCCGCTTTGCGGCGGTATATGAAGCGCAGGGCAAACCCTGGGACCTGATGGCCTGGGGCTTCAACTACAACCCGCGGGAGCGCGGGGAACGCTCGCTGAAGACCGCCGTGCAGCTGCAGCAAGAGGCGTCGATCGTGCTCGCCCAGGGCGGTGGGTTCCAGGTCTACTTCAAGCCGACGCGCGCGGGCTGGATCGACGACCCGACCATCGACGTGGCCGCGGAGGTGGCGGCGTTCTGCCGCGAGCGCCAGGCGGTATCGCACCAGACGCGGACGGTCCCTCAGGTAGCCCTGCTTCTCTCGGAAACCGGCCACTACCACCACCTGAACCGCCAGGGGCGGCTCTTCGCGACCAGCCCCCTGCGGGCGCTGGAGGGGATGCTGCACGCCCTGCTGGAGCTCCACTACTCTGTCGACGTGGTGACCGAAGAGCAGCTCCTGGGCCCAGGAGTGCCCGCGCCCGCCGGCTGGCAGGGGCCGAACGGGTCGCTGGCCTACCCCATGGTGGTGGTGCCGGAGTGGGAGCGGCTCGGCGAGGGCGTGGTCGAGGCGCTGGTGGCCCACGTCGAGCGTGGTGGGAGCGTGCTCGCCGTCGGGGCGCACACCGCCCGGCTATTCGAGGCCTATCTGGGAGTGCGCTGCGAAGGGGCGCCGGACGTGGTCCAGGCCAACTACGTGGCCGCCGTGCTGGCGGACGGGCGAGCCATGCCCGCCTGGGCCGGGCGCATCTGGCAGCCTGTCTCCCTGCTGGCCGACGGCGGCGCCGAGGTTGCGGGGCGGCGCTATCGGCCCTTCGAGCTTCGGGGGAGCGGCGAGATCGCGGCCACCGTTACCCGCCGCGGCCGCGGCCAGATCGGGGCCATTTACGGCCCCGCCGGCACGGCGCACTACGACTTCCACCACCCCGTGACGCGGGCCTTCATCGGCTCCTTGATGGCCAAGCTCTTTCCCGCGCCACTGGTCGAGGTCGATGGGCCGCCGAGCGTCGACGTGGCCCTGCGGCGCACAGGGAGCATGCTCCTGCTCCACCTCAGCAACGTGACCGGCATGCAGGTGGCGCCACACTACGCCAGCCTCGACGAGGTGCCGGCAGTCGGGCCCCTGCGGGTCAGGCTTCGCCTGCCACAGCGGCCGGTGGCGGTCACGGTCGTGCCGGCCAGCGAGGGCGTGGAGCAGTCCTGGGACAGCGGGGCGCAGGTGGTGGAGATTGTGCTGCCGCGGCTGGAGATCCACAGCGTGATCGTGGTGTCGTAGGCGCCGCCCGCGCCGCCACGTCGCATTACCAGGGAAGCGCGTCGGCAGGCCGGCAGGTCGTAGGCTCGGGCCGAGGCGGGGCGAAGGCACAGCAGCACGGCGCCGTGGCACAGTAGGCAGAACGGCACCGTAGCACAGTAGACGGAAGGAGCGCGTATGCGAGGCCGAGGAGTGGTCTTTACCGGACCGGAGCAGGCAGAGCTGGAAGAGGTGCACATCGATCCGGCGGAGCTGAAGGAGGGGGAGGCGCTGGTGCGGGGGGAGTACTCGGTGATCAGCGCGGGAACGGAAGGGGCGTCCTACACGAACCTGATGTCCCAGACGCCCCCCATCTACCGCGCCCGGCCGGTGATCTACCCTGCCCGCACGGGCTACGGCCACCTGGGCACGGTACTGGCCGTCGGGCCGGGCGTCGAGCGCGTGCAGCCGGGGCAACGGGTGCTCACCTTCTCACGGCACGCCTCCCTGGTGCGCGCCAACGTGAAGCGGTTTGCCCTGCCCGTTCCCAGGGACGCGGACGGGACACGGGTGGTGTTCACGCGCATGGCGGGGGTCGCCATCACCGCCCTGCGGGCCAGCTCCGCCACCGCCGGCGACAAGGTGGCGGTGATCGGGCTGGGCCTGGTAGGGAACTTTGCAGCCCAGCTGCTGCACCTGGCGGGCTGCGACGTGATTGCCTTCGACGTCTCGCCCCGCCGCCTGGAGCTGGCGCGAGCCTGCGGCCTGCACAACGTGCACAATGCGGCCGAGTGCGACCCCATCGAGGTCACCCGCGGCTGGGTGGGGGCCACTGACGATCGCGGCGGGGCGCGGATCGTGGTGGAGGCCATCGGCCGGAGCGACCTGGTGGCGCAGGCGGTGGAGATGGCCGGGCGCCACGGCGAGGTAGTGCTGCTGGGCAGCCCGCGCGCCCCCTACCAGGCGGATCTGACGCCGATGCTGGCGCGGGTCCACCTGCTGGGCATCAAGCTCATCGGCGCGCTGGAGTGGACCTTCCCCATTCCGGCCGACACCGAGGGGGCGCGCCACACGATCGAGGGGAACTATCGCCAGATCCTGGACTGGATCATCAGCCGGCGCCTGATCGTTGACCCGCTCCGAACGCACGTGCTCCCGCCGGAGCGCTGCCAGGAAGCCTACTATGGTCTGACGCACCACAAAGACGACTACCTGGGCGTCGTCTTCGATTGGACCGGCGAGCGGGCGGTAGAAGACTGAGCGGCCCGCCGTCTCGCCCATGCGGCACAACACGTGCATAATGCGCTCCTACCGGGCGGGTCGCCCCGGGCAGGAGAGGCGCGTCGCGGGAAATACATCATCCGCTCGCGCCCCGGCTGCCACAGCAAAGCAGGTGCCCGCCCCGAAAGGAGTAAGCAGCCATGCAGCGTGTTGAGCGGTCCATTCGCGTCGCCGCGCCGGTGGAGGAGGTCTACCGGTTCTGGCGCAACTTCGAGAACTTTCCGCAGTTCATGGAGCACGTCCAGGAGGTGCGCCTGCTGGACACGGAAGGGCGCCGGTCCATGTGGCGGCTCAAGGGGCCCCTGGGCCAGACGGTGGAGTACGAAGCCGAGCTGACGCAGGATCAGCCGAACCGCGCCATCGCCTGGAACTCCACTCGCGGCTCGATGCAGACGACCGGAGCGGTCACCTTCACCGAGCTACAGGGCGGTGGGCAGGCGCCCCAGTACACCGAGGTGCACGTCGTGATCCAGTACTACGACACCCCCGGCGGCGCTGTGGGCGAGGCGGTGTCACGCATCTTCGCGGACCCCGAGCAGATGCTCGAAGAGGACCTGCAGCGGTTCAAGAACCTTATCGAGAGCCGCGCCGGCGCAGGGTTCGGTATGAGGACCGGTACGGAGCCGACGCCGTAGGCACAGTTGCCTTCAGACATTCCGGCTAATGCGCCGTGGTGGATCCCTCTTCCTTCGGGAGAGGGATCAGCCTTTAGTCCCTCTGGGCGAGTATCGATTATCCTTTCCCTCTGGGACAGCGACGAGTCCCGTCTTCCAAAGGGAGCGGGGTAGGGTGCGTGCTCCAGATCCGTGCACGCGGGCTGCGCCTCGGGTGCCTACGAGGCGCAGCCCGCGTGCGCAGCGGCGCGAGCAGTGTCAGGGTCCAGCC
>DAOTTI010000054.1:0-20286 GCA_034437795.1 Chloroflexota bacterium
GCCTAGTGCTGTTTCAGACGACCTCTTTGGGAATGCAAGCCCGCGCACCAGGGAAGGCAATGCCAAATCGCTGGCCTGATGGTGCACTAGGGCGCGTACCACCTTTCTGGCGAGCCCCCATCGCCTGAACGGGGCTATCGGGGGCCATCACTCCGAGACTCCGAGAGCGCGCCACACGGCGGCGCGCATGGCCTCGCTTCCTCGGGGAAATGGGCGGCCATTTCCATGCGGCGCTGGTGCCCCAGAGGGGCATGACAGGGGCATGACCGAGTATTCACCAGCGGAGCCCTCACCGGCGCCCGCTCCGCGGGCCCCCGCTCTCCCATAGGGAGAGGGAGCCACTCTAGCTCCCGCGGCCATCCCGACCGCGCCCTCTCCCCATGGGAGAAGGAACGCCTCGCTGGCCGTGAATAACCCAGGCTAGCCCTGTGGCAGCAGCAGATCGGCCACGACGGGGAGGTGGTCGGAGCCTCTGGATGAGGGCCAGACGCGGGCGCGCGTCACGGCCAGGTGGGGCGAGTAGAGGATGTAGTCGAGGCGCAGGAGGGGGACGGGAATGGTGACCCGCCACGGCCCGAGGCGGGCGCGGCGCCCGACGGGAAAGGTGTGGCCGAAGCCCCATCCCGCGCTCCGGTAAGCGTCGGCTAACCCCGCGCTGCGCAGGGCGCGGTACTCCGGCGTCTGGTCGGTCAGGTTGAGGTCGCCCGCCACCACCAGTCCCTGCGGCCCTTGCGCCAGGGCGCGCAGGCGCGGCACCAGTGTCGCGATCTCGGTCGTTCGCCCGGTGGTGGTCTCGCCGGTAGGCAAGGCAGGGAGGGACAGCGGACCGTCAGCCCGCGGGCGCCAGCGGGTAGTGGGAGTACTCAGGTGGAGGTTCACGACGTGCAGGCGCCGGCCTGCCACGTCCAGGACGGCATGCTGCCACTGGGCGCCTCGCTCAGAGCCCGGCCACTGCTCTTCGGCCTCGATGGGGAAGCGGCTCCAGATGCCCGTACCGCCCCAGCCGCCGGTACGCAGCCGGCTATAGGGGTAGGAGACGCCCAGCGCCTCGTGCATGGCGCCGGCCAGGGAGGCCCCCAACTCCTGGACCAGGATCACGTCCGGGTCAGCCTGCGCAATTACCGCCAGAATGCCGCCTGCCGGCCGTGACTGCGCCAGCAGGTTGAAGGTCATGACCCTGACCGGCACGCCATCCAGCGGGGCCCCGGTAAAGGTAGCGAAGCTGGTCGCGAGGTGCGCTGGGCGGGGGAGGAAGAGCTCCCCGTACAGCCAGGCGAAGATGAGCCAGGGCGCGGCCGCGGCCAGGAGCGCCTGCCGGGTGCGGGCAATCGCCGCCGTCGCCAGCCAGAGGGGCAGGGGCAGGAACAGCAGGGGCGTAAACTCGCTCACTAGCGCCAGGAGATCGCTCGCGCGAGACCACAGGCGGCCGGCCGGCGCGAGCGGCTCCAGTAGGACGAGCGCCGGCCGCGCGAGCAGGTAGCCGGCCAGGGCCGCGGTGTGCGCGAGCGGCAGCCAACCGATGGCGAGGCGCATACGGTTCACAGTCTACATAGGCTCGGCCGGATGATTTGCTCAACCACATCACAACACGGCGTGAACCCGCGGCGAGACCTGGTACCGACACACTGTACTCGCCGCCCCTCTAAGCATCCGGCGAAGTGAAGTCATGCCGGGCATGGGCGGGGCTGAGATGGGAGATCCTGTGCCATGGCTATTGGGGCGCTTACGCTCAACCGATCCACCACCAACTTCCGTGCGCCAGCGCCCGCACTGGTGATCGATGAGGATGCTCCCGCGATCCGGCGCCGCGTCGAGCTCGGGGGAGTACGCATCGATCAGGTGGACCTCCCGGGTGCCGTCCAGCGCCTCGGCGACTTCCTGGAGTCCGGAAGGGCCCATCAAGTGGTCACGGTGAACCTCGACTTCCTGAGCATTGCGGAGCGCCAACCAGAGTTCCGCGACCTGATCAATGGAGCGGACCTGGCGGTGGCCGACGGGATGCCGCTGGTCTGGGCGTCGCGGCTGCAAGGGCAGCCGCTGCCGGAGCGCGTCACCGGAGTGGACCTCGTCGACGGGAGCTGCCGGCTAGCTGCGCAGACAGGCCATGGCGTGTTTCTGCTTGGCGCCGCCCCCGCCGTGGCGGCCGCGGCGGCTCGTACGCTCCAGGGGCGTTATCCCGCCCTGCGCGTTGCCGGGCTCTACTCTCCACCGTTCGGTCCCCTTACTCCTGAGGAGGACGAGCGAATTGTGGACATGGTGCAGCGTGCGGCCCCCGGCTTCCTGTTCGTCGCCCTGGGCGCCCCTCGCCAGGACCTGTGGATCCGCCGCCATCTGCACCGGCTCAACGTGCCGGTGGCCATGGGAGTTGGCTGCGTCTTCGACCTGCTGGCCGGAGTGGTGAGCCGCGCGCCCCGATGGATGCAGTGCGCCGGCCTCGAGTGGGCCTATCGACTGGGTCAGGAGCCGGCGCGCCTGTGGCGGCGCTACCTGATCAACGACATCCCCACCTTCGGACGCCTGGTCCTCACGGCGCTGCGCAAGCGGGAGGACATGGAAGGCGTGGGAGAGCCGGGTCAGGTGGACAGTCCCCGCAGCGTGGTAGTGGGCGAGCCGGTCGCACGCCCGTCCCCGGCGCGGCCGGCAGCGTAAGGGCGTATGCAGGCGTCGACAGCGGCAACGCTGGCCGACCCGCTGGGTGGAACAGCCGACGCAACGGGAGGACGAGGAGCGCACGCAATGCCGGAACTACGAGGCACGTACGACGAAGGGCTGGAGCGTGACGATCGCTGGGAGGGCGCCTCATCCGCCCTGCTACTGGTGGTGGCGGCGCTGTGCTGGATCTGGCTGTGGCTCTCGCCCTGGCTCTCACCTCTGCTCGAGCTCTCCTCCAGCCAGCACCGGCACATCATCAACCGATCAGACGACATCTACGACCTCTTCTAGACCGGTGTCATCGCAAGCGCCGCTAAGGGTCTCCTGGATGAGAGTGAAACATGAGCACGCTTAGCCTTTACGGTCCCGACCGCGTCTGGTCACTTGGAACGGACGGCGACTGGGCCGCCTCCCGTGAGCGGGCCGCGCGCCTTCTCTCCGCGCTTACCTGCGTTTGCCTGCTGGTGATGGACCTTGCCGTGGGGGTGGGGGCCTTCCTCCTGGCCCACTGGGTGCGGTTCATCGTCCCCGACGACGGTGCCGCCGCGCTTGGGCTTGAGCAGTATGCGTGGATGGGCCTCACGGTCAGTTGCTTCACCTCGTTCCTCTTCGCGTTCCACGGTCTCTACGACCTGGAGCGCCACGTCAGCTGGCCGGCGCGCCTCCACCTGGTCCTCTCGTCGGTGTCTACGGCGCTCGTCATCAGCGTCGCCGTGTCGTTCTTCCTCGGTGATCAGCGGTTCTCCCGCCTGTGGTTCGCCGCCGGCTGGGCGTTCGCGGTGCTCGGTCTCACGCTCTGGCGCGGGCTGGCCAACCGGCTCTATCTGGCCGTGCGGGCGGCCGTGGCCCCGGCCAACCGGGTGCTGGTCGTTGGCGCCAATCGGCTCGGGCAGGACGTGGCGCGCGAGCTGGCCTCCCAGTACCAGGTGGTAGGCTATGTCGATAACGGCAGCGACCTCGATCCGGCAGACAGCCACGCCTCACTGCCCCTGCTGGGGACTATCGCCCAGCTCGAGCAGATTGTGCACGGCTACGGCATCAATGAGGTCATCGTCGCGCTACCCGCCCATCGGCGCGAACAGGTCAATCGCATCATCGCGCGAGGCTTCCGCCGGCGGGTCACAGTGAAGCTGCTGCCGGAGCTGCCGGAGCTGGGCCAGCTCCTGCCGGAACGGTTCGAGATCTCTCGCCTGGCCGGGCGGCCATACATCGGGTTCGTGCCGGTGGCAAAGGTTTCCTGGCTGAAGCGCGCGCTCGACGTCATCCTCACCAGCCTAGGTCTGCTGGTCCTAGCGCCCCTGCTGGTGGCGATCGCGATCGCGATCAAGCTCGATTCGCCGGGACCGGTGTTTTATCGCCAGGAACGGGTGGGCAAGGACGGCCGGCGTTTCTGGATCCTGAAGTTCCGCTCAATGCGGCAGGACGCCGACCAGCTGCTGGCGGCACTCCGAGAGCACAACGAAGCGAGCGGCCCCCTCTTCAAGATGCGGGTGGACCCGCGTGTCACCCGCGTGGGACGCGTCCTCCGGCGGTTGAGCCTGGACGAGCTGCCGCAGTTGTTTAATGTGCTCAAGGGCGAGATGAGCCTGGTGGGCCCGCGGCCGCCGATCCCGTCCGAGGTGGAGCAGTACGAGGACTGGCAGCACGGGCGCCTGCGCGCAATGCCCGGGATCACCGGCCTGTGGCAGGTGAGCGGCCGGAGCGAGGTGCCCTTCCACGACATGGTGCGTCTGGACCTGCACTACATCCGCAACTGGTCACTTGGCCTCGACCTGGAGATCCTGTGGCGCACCATTCCCGCCGTCCTTACCAGCCGCGGTGCGTATTGACCTGCGTCATGACGACCTACGCCATGGCGGCGCCAGCGGCTCACGACCGCGCAACACGAACGCAACCAGCCATGCACCGCGATGCACCCGTGGTCAGGTACGTTCATCGCCGGCATGGCCTGCACTGACCGTTGCCCTGTAGGGAGCACTAGAAAGGACTGTAAGCGAATGAAAGGCCAGCGAGAGATGCGTAACGGAAGAGCTGCGTCCACAAGGTGGCGCTTTGGCGTGATGGGCCTGGTGGGGGCCTTGGCGCTGGCGATGGTAACCGCGTCGCCGGCCGGGGCGCAGACTGCCTGCACCACCTCAAGCGGTCAGGTGATGGTGGAATTTCTGGGGGTTGGCACCAACAACACGATCTTGATGGAGCAGCTGGACGGAGCGTATCAGGGCGACGTGCGGGTGCGTGTCTACTGCGGGATCGACAACCAGCTCGTTCCCAATTCCGTGGTGAGGATATCCACGACCGTGCCGAACAGCTTCGTCCGGACCGACCCGAGCACGAACACCTGGATAGCCGCCACGGAGCCGGCCTACGCCGAGGTCAGCCTACCCACCGGTGAAGGGATCATCTCGATCAAGTCGCCCGATCCAGGGCTGACCGGCTGGAAGGCGCGGGTCGGGGCGAGCACGGTAATAGTCACGAACGCTTATGGACAGCCGGTCGCTGGTACCGGTGGCTATCCGACGGCGAGCGGGGCCATCTGGGCGCAGACGCCTGCGCTTGGCAGCGTTGCCCTATTTGGTACGGGCGCTCTGGGGATGGCAAGCTATGCCCTGTTCCGCTGGCGAGCAAGGCGCCAGATAAGCATCTGACGCGGCCAAACACCCTAAAGCGCGACAAGGATCATGGAGTATCACGCGCGGTGGTCCTCCCCGTCTGGTGCCCTGGCGGCCCCACCGGCCGCCAGGCTCACTGGGCTGGCGGGATCGCGCTTGCCCGGCATCTCCATAAGGCTGGCGCTGCTCATGATCACCGGCCTGTTCGTTTGGCCTGCCTTTGCCCACGCGTTCGAGGTCTGGTCGACGACGCAGGAGTTCAGCTACGGCTTCCTCGTCCCGCCAATCAGCGTGCTGCTCGTGTGGTGGCGGTGGCGGGAGGTGGGGAAGACGGCAGGCCGCGGGGCATGGATGGGGCTACCAATAGTGGTCGGGGCTGTGGCGCTCGCTCTCTTTGGGCACCGCGCCGCCATCAACGCCATTATCGGCCTGGCTGTGATCCCCTTGCTCTGGGGGATGGCCATCTTCCTGTGGGGCTGGAGCGCCGCGCGGATCCTGGCCTTCCCCATCGGGTTTCTGGCCTTTGGTCTGGGGCTGTACCGCGGGCTCTTAGGCTCGGTGGGCTTCGCCCTGCAGGAAGTCACCGCAGCCGGTGCGGGCACGCTGGGGGCTGGTCTGGGGCTCCCCGTGGTGCGCGACGGCCTGGTGCTTCGTGGAGAGCGGTTCGCCTTCATTGTGGCAGAGGCCTGCTCGGGGATGGGCTCATTGCTCTCGCTGCTCGCCCTGGCCGCGCTGTGGATCTATCTCGCGGGGGGTAGCTGGCGCGCGCGCCTGGCGGTCCTGCTGAGCGTGGCGCCGTTGGTGATCGTGGCGAACATTACGCGTGTGACGCTGGTACTGGTCGTCGCTTCGTGGTTTGGCGCGGAGGCGGCGCTCGGGTTCTTTCATGGTGCCTCCAGCCTCGTCCTCTTTGGGATCGCGCTGGCAGGCCTGTTGCTGGTCAGTTGGGTCGCCGGATGCAAGACGCCCCGTTTCGCTATCTCATCCTGATCGCCGTTCTGGCCGCGGGAAACGTGCTGCTGGCCACGCTGGCGGATAAGCCAGTAGCCGGCACTGCCCGCTGGCCGGCGGATGACGCCTTCTACGCCGTTGCCGGCTGGGTGACCACCGGCGGATCGGTCGAGGAGGTGCATGGCGCCTATCTCGTGCAGCGCGACTACCTCCGGCCGGACGGTGCCCAGGCGCGTCTGGCCATCATTACCAGTCCAGAAGCCAAGCGCATCTACAAGGCCACCGCCGATGCCCCGTTCCTCGGCAGCGGGTTTACGGTTGACCGGGCGCCGCCGAGTGTCGTGCCGCCGGCGCCTGGGCGGGAGGCGCTCGTCGCCCGCCGTGGCCAGGATCTCTGGCTGGTGCTGTACGCCTACGGTGAGCGACGCGGTCTGCTGGGCAACGGGCCGTACAGCTGGGGGATGGTAGCGCTGGACTCCATTGTGGCGCGCCCCAACCACTACTTCCGCGCGAACATCATCATGGCCCTGGAGGGGCTCGACCCAGCGCGGGCGCGGCACGCCGTAGCGCTCGCGGACACATTGTTCCTCCGCCTGGCCTCCTGGTACGGCCAGGTCGTGGCGCTCTCGTAGGCCCTGCGACCGGCCCGCAACCGGCATCTCAACCGCATCTCAACCAGGCGCGCATCGGCGCCGTACCGGCGCTCAACGGCCTGGCCGTAGAGTAGGCAGGACGAGCCATCAGCGCTGGCCGACGATGCGCGGCGGCGCGCGCCCGCGACCAGGTACGCGCGAACATGGCTCGCAGGAGCAAAGATCGATGAAAGTCAGCGGCAACACGCGGTGGATCATGGCCGGTGGGGGCGCGATCCTGCTCGTTCTCCTGTCGGTGGCGTGTGTCCAACTCGCGCCGAGGGCGTGGCCGCGGCTCACCGGGTCCGGCGACGACGTGCTGAGCGGCGCCACTCCTCAGCCGCCCGACGCGGCGACAGCCGTCACCATCTCTGTAGCGCCGGTGGCGACGCCTCAGGGCTCGGCTCAGGGCTCGACGCCGGCACCAGGCAGTGTGCTGAGCCGGCAGGTGGTAGCGGCACGGCGAGGGTCGATCGTGGAGGTGGTGCAAGCTGGTGGCCGCGTCTCTGCGCCGGAAGAGGTAACGATCAGCTTTTCGCACTCCGGCCGCGTGGCCAGCGTGGCGGTGAGGCCCGGGCAGCCGGTCGAGCCCGGGCAACTGCTCCTGGAGACCGAGTCCCAGGACATCGCCAAGGAGCTCACCGCTGCGCGGGCGCGTCTGGACCTCTCAGCAATCCGGCTGCAGGAAGCGCAGGCTCGCCAGAGTAGCGCCGCGCGCCAGGCGCAGGCAGAGCGCCAGCGCCGACAGGACGCGGTGGCAGAGGCTGAGGCGGCGCTGCGGCGGGCCCTGGCGGAAGAGGAGCGGGTGAAGGCCGGCCCGCCCGCCTCGGAACGCGAAGCGGCGGAGGGCGCCGTGGCGGGGGCGCGAGCGACGCTGGAGCGGGCGGAGGCCGACCTAGCGAAGCTGAAGGCCGGGGCCACCTCAGCTGAGCTGCGCACCGCAGAGCAGCAGGTCACGTCGGCGCGGGTCGCGCTGCAGCGTGCCGAGGCCGATCTAGCGCGGTTGAAGGCCGGCCCGAATCCGGACGAGGTGCGGGCGGCCGAACGCGACCTTGCCAACGCCCAGGCAGCCGCCGAGCGGGCACAGGCCGACCTGGATCGGCTGACGCGCGGGCCTGATCCCTACGAGCTGCGCGCGGCCGAGCGCGACGTAGAACGGGCCCAGAACGCGTTGCGCGCCGCCGAGGCGGTTAAGGCCGACGACAGTACTCGTGCCAGCCGCGATGCGGCCATCGCGGCGGCGCGGCTGGGGCTGCAAGATGCCCAGGAGCGCCTGGCGCGCCTACGAGAGCCAGCCAAACCGGCGGACGTGGAGGCTGCGCGGCGCAAGCTGGAGGCGGCCCAGGCTGACGTCGCCACCGCCCGCGCACGGCTGGACACCGTGCGCAAGGGGCCCGATCAGCTCAGCCTCGATGCGGCGCAGGCGGCTGTGGATGGCGCGCGGTTAGCGCTGGACAACGCCACTGCGAGGTTCAACGAACTGCAGGCCGGCCCGAGCGCGGACCGGCTGGCTGCCGCCACTACGGCCGTGGAGACCGCTCGCACGTCCCTGGCCATCGCCACCGCTCGCCTCGAAGAGCTGAAGAAGCGCCCCACCCCGGCCGAGCTGCGCGAGGCGGAGGACCGGGTCGCCGCGGCGCAGGCCACGCTGGACCGGGCGCGGGCTGAGGCTGCGCTCCCCCGCAGCGACCTAGAGGCCTTCGATCTGCTTGCGCTGCAGAAGGCGCTAGAGCAGGATAGGGCGCAGGTAGCGGCGCTGGAGCGTGAGCTGGCGGAGACGCGCCTGCTGGCCCCGGTGGCGGGCACGATCGCCGCCGTGCTGGTCCGCAAGGGTGATCCGGTCGAGCCGGACCAGCCGGTCTTCGTCCTAGCCAAGCCGGGCGAGCCGGTCGTCCGCGTTGATCTCAGCGGGCGCGATGCAGTACGGGTGGCGGCGGGGCAACAGGTCACAGTCCAGCTCGAGGGGGCAACTGACGCCCTGAGCGGCTCCGTAACCGCAATCACCGACGCGCCGGGCGGCTTCGGGCGGATCGCGCTGGTTGCCGTAACCTGGCCGGTCACGCCCCCGCCATTCGGCACAGGCGCGCACGTCGCGATCACCGTGCAGGAGAAGGCGAATGCCTTGCTGGTCCCGCGCCGCGCGATCCGCTCCACCGGCGCGCGCCGTTACGTCCAGTATCTGGACGGTTCCACGCGCCGGATCGCCAACGTCGAGGTGGGCATCATCTCCGGTGATGACGCCGAGATCCTGAGCGGACTGGCCCCCGGGCAGCTCGTGGTCGTGGGGCCGTAGGTTCGCCATCCTGTTGGGGAACGGAGTGGCAGAACGGAGTGGCACCATCCGGCATGAGAGACGGTGAAGCGCGCAGCTATCGCCGGCCTAGCCTGTATGACGTCTTGCAGGTCAGCCCGACGGCGACGGCCGACGTCATCCACGCGGCGTATCGCGCCCTCGCCAAGCTCTACCACCCCGACGTCAACGGCGCGCCGGACGCCGCGCGACTGATCCGGCAGCTCAATAGCGCGTATCACGTGCTGGGGGACTCCGAGCGCCGCGCGAGGTACGATGCCGAGTGCGCCCGGCCGGCGCGTACGTGGGGGCGCCGGCGGGCACTGCGCGCGCGGCGGCCGCCACTACCGCCAGCGCCAAAAGGTGAGCGCGCCATCTACCAGGTGAAGCCCCAGCCAGCGCGGACCGTGGCCGCCGCGCGCCGGCCCATAGGGCCACTCGTGGTGCTGTCGGCGGCGACCGTCATCCTGGCTACTGCCGTGACATTCCTGCTCTGGGCGGCTGCGAGCGCAGATGACCGGCCACCGCTTGCGCCCGTGCCCCGCGTGAGCTTGTCCCTGCCGGAACGCTGCTTCTCCCCTGCCTCCTGCTAGCCCGGATCCCTGTGGAAATGGCCGGTCTTTCCATCCGTCGCTGGGTCGCTGGTGCCCCGCAGGGGCATGACGGGTTCTTCACGGCCAGTGATGCGTTCCCGCTTCCCGTAGCTGAGGGCTCCGCTTGCGAATAGTCTGGGCTAGCTGGCATACCCGCAGGCAGGTGCTCAACCCGTTCTCAACCTTGGCTAAACGGCAAGTCGGGGCCGGATGCGTCATCCTAGCACCAGATTGGTCGTTGAGATGAGGTTGCGCCACGCGGGCCAGGCATCCGCCGTGTGCCTTGAATGGAGTAGCCGGACACCTATGAGGGAGCAGGCTTGATGGCGCCGGTTCGCGCGGCGTTCGTGATGGAACAGACGCTCGGCCACGTGACGCACTACCGTAACCTGCGTGCGGTCGCCACCCAGCAAGCGATCGTTGACCCCACGTGGCTGCCGATTTCCTTTGACGTGCACGGCCCCGAGCGGCTCATCCCGCTGCTGCGAAGCAACTGGTCGGTGCGCGCGAGCTGGCGGGCATGGCAGGCCCTGCGCGGAGCCCTGGCTAGGCAGCCACACGAGGCGCTGGTCTTTCACACCCAGGTCACGTCGCTGTTCTCGGTCGGGCTCATGCGCCACGTCCCCTCGATCATCTCCCTGGACGCCACGCCGATCAACTATGACGGCGTGGGGCGCCACTACGGGCACCGGCCGGCCGGCACGGGGCTGCTCGACCGGCAGAAGTACCGGATGAACCGTGCGGCGCTGCAGGCCGCGGCCGGCCTGATCGCCTGGTCAGAGTGGGCCCGCCGTTCGCTGGTTGAAGACTATGGCGTGGAGGCCGGCCGCATTCGGGTAATCGCCCCCGGAGCAGCGCCGGCCTACTTTGCCCTTGGCGAGCGCCGGCACGCAGGGACACGCCGGGAGGCCAGGGGCAGCCTGGTGCGGCTCCTGTTCGTCGGGGGCGACTTCCGGCGCAAGGGCGGGCCGCTCCTCCTGCAGTGCATGCGCAACGGGCTGGCGGACCGCTGCGAGCTCCACCTCGTTACCCAGCAGGAGGTTGCGCCCCAGCGCAACGTGTACGTCTACCACGGCTTGGGGCCCAACAGCCCGGACCTGCTCCGCCTCTTCGCCCAGGCGGACGTCTTTGTGCTCCCCAGTCTGGCCGACTGCCTGGCCGTCGTCCTGATGGAGGCCACGGCGGCGGGCCTGCCGGTGATCACCACCGACGTGGGCGCGCTGGCCGAGGCGGTTCGCCCCGGCGAAACGGGCCTGCTCATCCGCGCCGGCGACGCCGATGCCCTGCATGAGGCCATCGCCACAATGGCTGCGGATGAGCGACTGCGCTGCCGGATGGGCCGCGCGGGGCATGAGCTGGCCCGTGCCAGGTTCGACGCCCGGCGTAACAATCGCGCGTTCCTGGAGTTCGTGGCCGAAGTCGCCGCGGCGGTGAGTGCCGTTGATGCAAGGAGGGTCGCATGATCACCAAGCTGGTGGAGGCGCTCTTCCGGCACAAGCTGCTCATCCTGCTGCCGCCGGTCCTCATTCCGTTAATCGTCGGGCCGCTGGCGCTCCTGATGGCGCCGGTGTATTACGAGACCTGGGCGGGGATCTGGGTGGACCGGCCCACCTACCTGGACTACAAGGACAGCTGGAACAGCTATCTCACGCCTGCCCAGAACCAGAGCGGCCGGCTGGGCGAGTTGCTGCGCACCCGCTCGTTCCTCATGGAGGTGGCCAACCGCACGGCCCTTGCGCCCCTTACGGCTTCACCGAAGGGCGAGGAGCAGTTCCGTCGCTTCATTGGCAACGGGTTCGCCCAGTTCCCGAGCGGGAGCAACCTGCTGGTACTGCGTTTCCGATCCCCATCTCCACAGCTCTCATTCCAGGTGCTCAAGGCTATCATCGACACCTTTAACGAGCGGACCGCGACCGACCGCCTGAACCAGGCCTCTATCGCCATCGCCTTCTACGAGTCGCGGTTACAGAGCGCTGAGGAGGAGCTGGCCAAGGCCAACGACGCGATGCGCCGCTACGTGGCGGCCAACCCGCGGCTGACGGCCATCGACCCGGACCGTGGGGCGGCCGCGACGACGGCGGTTCGGCTGGGGCTACCGGCAACCGCTATCGACCCCACCCTGGGAGAGCTGATGCGCCAGCTCGAGCTGCGCCAGCAGGACGCCGAGCGCATGCGCGCCTCCCTGGAGCGGGCCAGGCTCGACGCCTCAGCGGCGCTCGAAGGCCAGGAACTGGGATTTCAGGTCGTCGATCCGCCGCGCCTGCCGACGGAGGCCACGCGCCAGCGCCGGCGCGCGCTCATCTATCCGGCCGCGGGGCTCGTGGTCGCAGTGGGGTTCAGCGTGTCCCTGCTGGTGCTGCTGGTAGCGGCGGACCGCTCGGTACGGACGGAGAGCGATCTGGCGCCAGCGGTGCGTGTCCTCGGGGTGGCGCCGCGGCTCCGCTTGCGGCGGGTCCCGAAGCAGCTTGGCCCTGATGCTGCGCGGCGCGCGATCGGCTACGTGGCAGGCGCTACTCTGGCGCTGCCAGCCTTGCCGGCGCCGAAAGGGGGCAGCTAAGTGGCCATTGAGCCAGCACAGCGGCGCGAGGCGGATACGCCGGTCCAGGCACCAGAGCTAGCGCTACCCGCCAGCTTGAACGGCGCCGGTGCAAGCCGGCTGGCAGGGGCCGATGCCGGCGCACCCCTATCCGTGCAGCTGCCGCGGGAATGGCCTCTTCCCGGGGCGGATGAAGTCTTTCGCGGGATCTACACGCGTGCCGGCGTGCAGTCCGGCGACGTGCTCGCCGTGTGCAGCGCCATCGCGGGGGAAGGAAAGACGACAATCGGCGTCGGCCTGGGCGTGACCCTCGCGCAGGACTTCCCCGACCGGCACGTGCTGCTGGTGGAAACCGATCTCCAGCGGCCAGTGCTGGCCGCCGACTTCCAGGTCGAGGCAGGTCCAGGGCTGGCCGAATGCCTGCTCAACGGCTGGCCGCTCGAGCCGGCTTACCGCCCGACCTTGTTTGACAACCTCCAGCTCCTGCCGGCCGGAGGCCCGGTGGCGAACCCGAGCCGTCTGCTGCGCTCCAGCCGGATGGCGATGGCGGTCGACGCCATGCGCCAGAGCCACGACGTCGTCATTCTGGACCTGCCGGCGGTACTGGTGACGAGCGACGCGTTGCTGCTCAGCGATCTGGCGGATGGCGTGATCCTGGTGGTGCGCGCTGGCGTCACGCCGGCCTCGCTGGTGGCGAAGGCGCTCGAGCAGTTCGACGAAGACAAGCTGCGGGGCGTGGTGCTGAACGGCGCCCAGTCTGCCATACCCCGCTGGCTGCGCCGGCTCTGCGGCCTCTGATCGCGCAAGGTCTGATCGCGCAAAAGGATCGAACGGCGATGAACCTGATGCTGGCGGTCATCTTCCTGTGCATTGTGCTGGGTCTCCTGGCGCCCCGGCTCGGCGCTCGCGAGCACCTCGCGGTGGCTGCGCTGGCCACGGCGATGACGGCGCTCTACCTCTTCGCCAACCGGTTCATGTAGGCCGGAGACACCACCAGAGCGTACTGCCAGAGCTATCTTGGGAAGGCTGACCGTGATCACCTCGCCTGCTGCGCCTGATCTCTCAGTGGCGTGGCACACCAGCAGCCAGCGGTGGCGGATGGCGCTGCTCGCCGCGCTGGCGTGCGTGGGGTCGCTGGCGCTCGCCGGCCTGGTGCTGCTCCTCCACGTCGTCTCAGTGGTGGCCTTGCTCACCTGGGCGGTTCTTATCGCCATCGCCTGGCAGCCGCGTGTCGGGCTGCTGGTCGCCTTCGGGCTGGTGCTGCTCTTCGAAGCCGGCAATGCGGATCAGATGATGCTGCCGGGGGCATACCTCCACGGCGGGCTGAGCAGCACGGTCGGCATCCCGGGGGTGATCGCCAGCCCGCTGGAACTGCTCCTGATCCTGACGTTCCTGGCCTGGGTAGCGCAAGCGGTGGCCAGACGCCGGTTCGACCTGCGCGGCGGCCGGCTGTGGTGGCCGATGGCCTCGTTCTTCCTGGCCCTGGTCTTCGGCCTGGCGCGCGGGATGATCGGCGGGGGCAACCTGAACGTTGCCCTCTGGGAATCGCGCTTCCTGTTCTATACCGTCATCTGCTACGTCGTCGCCGCCAATACGATCCGCACCCGCCGGCAGGTACGGCTGCTCAACGCCATCGCCCTGGTGACCATGAGCCTCTTCGCCGTCGAGGGGGTCTATCGCCGGCTGGCATTGATCGATACGGGGCGGCTCGGCGTGATCCCGGAGTTCGCCTACTCGCACGAGGACGTGATCTTCCTCGGCTCACTGCTCCTGCTCATCCTGGCGCAGCAGATCTTTGGCGCACCATTCTGGCAGCGGTTCTTCGGGCTGCTGGCCGTGCCCGCCGCCGTCTTTACGCTACTCGCGTCCGAGCGCCGGGCCGGCTACATTGCTGCGGCCATGGCCTTTCTGGCCTTGAGCGTCGTGCTGCTGGCGGCCCACCGCAAAGCCTTTTTTCTGATCGCTGTACCGCTCCTGATTGGCGGGGCGATCTATCTTCCACTGTTCTGGAACAACACGGGAATGCTCGGCCAGCCGGCACGAGCGATCCGCTCGCTCTCACAGCCGGACCCGCGCGACGCGGCCTCGAACCTGTACCGCGAACTAGAGAAGATCAACGTTCGCGCCACCATCCAGGCCAATCCCCTGCTGGGAGTGGGATTCGGGCGGCCGTTCCTGTTCGTCGTGGGCCTGCCGGATCTCTCATGGTGGCCGTTCTGGCGCTACGAGCCCCACCACAACATCCTGTGGGTCTGGCTGAAGACGGGAGCGCTTGGCTTCATCGCCTTCTGGATACTGATCGGATCGGCGCTGGCACGCGCCGCCCACCTGGCGAAGCAGCTGCGTGCGCCAGAGTTGCGCGTCTTTGCCGTCCTGGCGCTCACCGGCCTCGTCTCTACCCTCGTCTTCTGCTACGTCGACCTGGGACTGGTGCACGGCCGCGTCACTGTCTTTCTGGGCACCACGTTAGGGGTGCTGGCGGTGCTGGACCAGATCCATGAGTAGCAGAAGGAGCAGTGAGAGTTGGCACGGTGGCCAGGGGCAGGATCCATGATTGACAGGTTAGTACTCACGGCCATCGCCGTCCCGTCGGGAGAGCCAATGGCCGGCAGCAAGGGCAGTACCCCCTGGGCGGCTTATCCACACAGGAGAAAAGGGAACGATGCACGTCTCAGCTGTCATCTGCACGCGCAATCGTCCGGACTTGATCGGGGATGCGGTTGCCAGCGTGCTGGCGAATACCTACCCCAGCTTCGACCTGCTGGTGGTGGACCAGAGCGACGATGGCCGCACGCATGCCGTGGTTGACCGGCTGGCGCAGGGCCATCCGAACCTCCGCTACCTGCACACCAGCACGCCGGGGCTCTCGCGAGCGTACAACATCGGCATTCGTGAGACCAGCGGGGAGGTCATCGCCTTTACCGACGACGACTGTATCGCCCCACCGGACTGGATCCAGCAGATTGCGGCCGCCTTCCAGGCCGAGCCGGACGTGGACATGCTGTACGGCCAGGTCCTGTTGCCGGAAGCACTGAAGCCGGTGCTGGCCGAAGGCAAGGGAACGGTGCCGACGCTTGCCATCGAGCGCCGGCGCCGCCTGAGCCGGCGCGACGGGTTTCAGGTCTATGGAATGGGCGCCAACTTCGCCGCGCGCCGCCGGTTGTTCGAGCGGATCGGCGGCTTCGATGAACTTATGGGGGGTGGCGGCCCGTTGCGGTCCTCGCAAGACTTCGACTTTCAGTACCGCGCCTACGTGGCCGGCGCGGTGGTGCTACTCTGCCCGGAGGTGAAGGTCGATCACTATGGGTTCCGGAGTAACGAGCAGTGGCCCACCACACTGCGCGCTTATGGCATCGGCGACGGGGCGTTCTACTGGAAGCACGTCCGCTGTGGCGACCTGCTTGCGCTGAGCCTGCTGCTGCGCCGGTTGGGCCGTCTTGCCGCGCGTGAGGCGCTCAACGGCGTCCGGCGGAAGCCCTCTATGGCCGCGTACGTACGGTCCGTACTGGATGGCATCCGTGAAAGCTCGCGCTACCCCGTTGATCGGCGCCAGCGCCTGTACGTGGCGCTCCCGCACGCGAACTGAGAGCGCCCCCAACGCCTGCACCGCCGCTGCTGCTAGCTTCCAGGGGACCACACGAACGTATGGATGCTACAGAGGTGATGGCTACCGGCGCGCCGATTGGCTCGCACCTGGGCGAGCCTGCCGCAGCTTCGGTCCCATGGCGGGACCTGCTGCGCCGGCTGCGACTGATCGGCCCGGCGCTCAACGCGCGGGTGCGCCTGCGGCACGCCACGCGGCTGGGCAGGCGAGTCACCCTCCGTGGCCGGCCCAAGGTTGTCAATCAGGGGCGGATGACCATCGGTGATCGGGTGCGTCTGGACTCGACCGTGGCCACCCTGGAGTTGGTGGCGCTCCCCGGCGGGCATCTTGAGATCGGGGAGAACGTGTTCATTAATTACGGCAGCTCGCTGGTCTCCAGCGCGCACGTCAAGATTGGAAACGACTGCCTGATCGGAACGCACGTCATGGTCATGGATTGCGACTTCCATCGCGTCGAGGACAAAGCCTGGGACACGACTGGAGCGCCGGTTGTGCTTGAGGACCGCGTCTGGCTCTGCAATCGCTCCATCGTGCTCAAGGGCGTCACCATCGGCCACGACTCGGTGGTGGCCGCCGGTAGCGTAGTGACCAGGGACGTGCCGCCGCGTACGGTCGTTGCCGGCAACCCGGCGCGAGTGGTGCGGCAGTTCTAGGAAACGGAAGATGCAGACGACGGACAGCCTGGTCAGCGTCGTTGTGCCCACGTACAACCGGCGCGAGAGCCTGGACCGGCTCCTGCGGGCGCTGGCCCAGCAGACCCTTCCGCCCGAGCGCTTCGAGGTCGTGGTCGTCGACGATGGCTCGACTGATGGGACTGCCGAACTCGCGCGGAGCCTGACCTTGCCGTATGCCCTGCGTGTGCTCCGGCAGCCTAATCAGGGGCCAGCCCAGGCGCGGAATCTCGGGGTAGCGCAGGCTCGCGGCCCGCTGGTGGTGTTTCTGGATGACGACGTTGTGCCGCGGCCGCACCTCATCGCCGCGCACGTGGCGGCTCACCAGGCCCATCCGGGCGCCGTGGTGATCGGCCCTATGTCCCCGCCACCGAACTGGCGCCGGCCATCCTGGGTCCACTGGGAGGAGGACCTGCTCCAGATCCAGTACCAGGAGATGCTTGCGGGCAAGTACCCCTGCGGGCCCCGCCAGTTTTATACGGGGAACGCATCGCTTTGGCGACGGCAATTCCTAGAAGCCGGTGGGTTCGATCCCCGTTTCAAGCGGGCCGAAGACGTGGAGCTCGCTTACCGCCTGCGCGACCGCGGCGCACGCTTTGTCTTTCGCCCCGAGGCAGAGGTGCTGCACTATGCCTCGCGCAGCTTTGAGTCCTGGTGCCGGACCCCCTACCTCTATGGACGCTACGACGTCGTGATGTACCGCGAGAAAGGCCACGAGGCCCTGCCCTGCGCGTTCGTCGAGTTCCACCGACGCCACCCATTGACGCGGCTGCTGGTACGCCTGTGCCTTGGCCGACCGGCGCTGGCTCGGGTGGCCGTGCAGGCGCTCAGGGGAGCAGCTGCCGGCAGCGATTGGGGCAGTGCCCGCCGTGCCGGCCGGCTGGCGCTCAGTGCCGCCTTCAACGTCCTGTACTGGCAGGGGGTCTGTGACGAGTTCGGCGACGCCGCGGCGCTCCGGCGAGAGATCGCTACCGGGGCATGCGGGCGGTATCCGGCTGGCCCGACAACGCCGGCGCCGCCCGTTGCCATTGGCACCGGTGAGGCCGTGCCGTGACCAGTCGCATGAGGCGCGTGGCACGACCAACCATCCCTCACTACTTCATGACCGGAAGGGCTTTGTCCATGCCGCCAGCGGTTCGCTGCGACTTCACTGAAACCACGGTGCAGCCTGCTGCGCCAGCGCTGGCCCACCATGCCGGCCCGGCCGGCGCTACGTCTCGCCGCCTGCGGATCGGCTTCGTGATGGAGCAGGTGCTCGGCCACGTAACCTGGTATCAGAACCTCCGGCAGGCCGTTACTGCCCTTAACGAGGTGGAGGCGCGGTGGGTAGAGACGAGGCTCTTTGATCCGCAGGGACGCTTGGAGCGCCTGCCAATCCTTCCCTCCTACGTGAAGGCGAGCGCCCGAGCGTGGCTCGACGTGCACCGCGGCCTGCGTGCCTGGCCACACGATGTGCTCGTCTTCAATACCCATAAAGCGGCGGCCCTCTGCCAATGGCAGATGCTGCACACGCCCACGATGCTCATGACCGACGTCACGCCGCTTCAGTACGACCGGATGGCAGAGCTGTACGACCATCGGGTGGATGGCAACCCGCTGCTGCGCGCCGCCAAGCACCAGGCGAACGTCCTGAATTTCCGGCTAGCGCGGGCGCTGGTTACCTGTTCCACCTGGACCCGCGACTCGTTCATCCACGACTACGGCATACCGCCGGAGCGCGTCCACGTCATCCCCGTCGGACTCGACACGGGTTACTGGCGGCCCGCCGAACCGCGTCGTGGCAGCAGCCGCGTGCAGCTCCTCTTTGTCGGCGGGCACTTCGAACGGAAGGGCGGCCGGCTCTTGCTCGACGTCTTCCATGGCCTGGGCCTGCAGGAACGGGCCGACCTGCACGTCGTCACCCGCGACCCGCTTGAGCCGTCTCCAGGGGTGATCGTCCACCACAACATTCAGAACAACAGCCCAGAGCTGCTGCGGCTGTACCAGCAGGCAGACGTGTTCGTCCTGCCCACGCTGGCGGACTGCTTCTCCAACGCGGCGCTTGAGGCGATGGCCACCGGCCTGCCGGTGGTGATCACGGCGATGGGCGGCATTCCGGACATCGTTGAGCATGGCCGGACCGGCTACCTCCTACCCGCCGGCAATGGTCAGGAGCTGGCCGCCGTGCTGCGCCGGCTGGTGGACGATGCCCCACTGCGGCGCGCATTGGGCGCGGCCGGTCGGCAGCGAGCAGTGGCGCGGTTCGATTCGCGCACAAACGCGGCCCGCCTCCTGACGCTGGCGCGGGAACTCTATGCGCAGCGACCCCCGCGTGGTGTAGCCTCCAGACCAGTATGACACTCCACCTCGCCTGTGCCCTGTGCGCTGCGCTGGCGCTCGGAAGCGCGCTGTGTCCATCGCCGGCACAGGAAGGAGGAGCGCCGCCGCAACCAGGTGAGCGTCCGCTAATAGAAGCCGAAGTGACACGGGTGATCGACGGCATGTCGCTTGATGCGCGGGTCGCCGGCAACCGCACTGCCATCGGCTACCTGGGCGCAGAGACGCCGGCTGCGAACCAGCCCTGCGGCCAGGCGGCGCTGGCGCGTAACCGGGAGCTCGCCGGTGCCGGCGTGCTGCTGGAGGAGGATGAGACCTACCGGTTCGACCAGATTGGCCGCCGGCTGTACTACGCCTACACCCCGGATGGCACCTGGATCGAGGAGACACTCATCCGCGAGGGGCTGGCCCGCGCCGCGCGGACCGACGCTCGCTACGGTGCCTATCTGGCGGCGCTGCAGGCGGAGGCGGAAGCGGCCGGACGTGGCTGCCTGTGGGAGACGCATCCTTCGGACGCAGACGGAGCGCTCAATCAGGATCAGAACTGATCGTCCTGATTACTTGGGCCGCCGGGCCGACCACAATACTCCGTGGCGGGACGCTCTTCGTCACCACAGCGCCAGCGCCGATCACGCTATCGTGGCCGATGGTGACGCCCTTGAGGATAATGGCGCGAGCGCCAATCCAGACGCGGTCGCCGATCTCCACCGGCCGGATCTGCAGGCCGGCACCCGGCACCTCATGCTGGTCGGTATCCATGATCAGCACGTCGCGAGCAATTTTGCAGTCCCTCCCGATCGTCACCGAGCGCGCGGCCACGATCTCGGTGTTCCGGTTCAGGTAAGTGCCGTTGCCAATCCGGATGACAGCCCCCGGCCAGCACTCCAGCCGCACGCCGCTAAAGAAGGCGCAGTTCTCCACCTCAATGCGCCCGCCCCGATTTTCTACCTGCGGTAACGGCCAGCCGCCACGCACCACGATGATCCCGGCCCTCTGGAAGCGCCGGCGTAGCCACAGACCGAGCAGGTGATCAATCAGGCCGGCGGAACCCAGCCGCCGCGACGCTCGCCCAGCCACGTCCTGGAGTCGCTTCCGGACCTGTTGGAGCAGCCTGCTCAGCCGGCGGGCACCGGTGACCCTGGTCGCCCGGTGATAAGGTGCGCTCATCCCGCCATAAGGGTACTACCAGATCGACAGTCCCTACTGACACCACTCCGACAACCTTCGCCGGGTCGCTCCAGGCCAGGCGGTATAAAGACGGCGAGCCCCGGGGCAGGCCAGCTATGGGCCTCCCCGGGGCTGCCGCTGACTGGCGGATCGGCGCCAGCTATGGGTTGGTGACGGTGAACTGGGCGGCCTGGTTGTTCCAGTGGTAGAGGGTGCCCCAGCCCGGGGAGAAGACCCCCACCTTCACCACGTACGGCCCAGGCAC
>DAOTTI010000055.1:0-42541 GCA_034437795.1 Chloroflexota bacterium
GTCCCCGGTGGAGATGATCTCCACCACGCCTTCCACCCGCTCCCGCTGGGCGCCGGCCCCACCTCCGCCCGCGCCGGCACACGCGACCACCGCGCTCCACGCCCCCGCCGCGCCCGCGACTGCGGCCCCGCGAGCCAGCCCCCGCAGGAGCGCCGCACGGCTCAGCCGTCGCTCAATCCCGTCCATCGTCTGCCTCCTGTCCTCATTCCGTCTCCACACGTTCTCACTCGGTCTCATTCAGTCCCCACTTGCCTGTCTGCCCTCAAATGGCAGGCCCGTAAACAGCGCTTCCGGCCAGGCGTCCAGCGCCGCCGCGCCACGGTGCACCTCGAGCGCGGCGCGGAAGCGCCGGCGCGTGCCCACGGCGCGCAGGAACAGGGTACCGCGCCGGTCAGGGATGGGGTTGCCGGCCGTCTGCCCGGCCGTCCACTCGAACGGCCCGTCGGCGGCCACCCATAGGCGCACCCAGAGCCCGTCGCGCACACGCCAGTCGGCGCACATCGCTCCAGTGGCAATGCCGGAGCGGCGGTTGGTGAACCAAGCCCATGGCCCGTCGTCCGGTAGGGGCGGGAAGCCCCCGGCGCCCTGGCGGTCCCGCTCCGGCCGCGCCTGACCGCGCAAGGCAGTGTCGTCCGGCCGCGGCGGGAAGGCCCCGGGTCCGCCCAGCCAGCTCCGGGAGGCGCTCGAATGGTACGGGACTTGCTCCCGTACCGCCATCGAGCCGTAGATGTGGAGTACCCACCCGTACCGGTGCTTCTGGTCCGACTCACACCAGTCCTCCAGCAGCAGATAGGGTGGGCGCAGGGCCACCCGCCGCTCCAGCCGCACCCCCGGGTAGGCATCCTCCACAATCCCAATCGCCCACACCCCCTCCTGGCCATGGCGCAGGAGGCCGGCCTGCCTACCCCCGTTGGGCCGATCACGCTCTGGCCGCGCGGCCGCCATGCCAGCCCCAGCTGCCCAGGTCTCCATCGCTCGCGCTGCGGCCCGCAGGCCGGCGCGGGTGGCCCGTGCCTGGTCGGCCTCGTCTACCAGCAGCGTGTTGTGAGCGAAGGTGCTGCGGCAGTAGCGCGTGTGCTCGCGAAGCCCGTAGCCGGCGGTGCCGAGGTCGGGGGCGATGACCTCACCGGCGGCGTGCAGCCCGATGCTGAGCTTGTCCACGTGGTCGTGGCCCTGCCCGTGCGCCGAGGCGCGGAACCAGACCTGAAACGGCTCGCGCCGGACCCCACACATCCCCTCGGCGCGCAGGACGGCGATCCCCGAAGCAGGAAGCACCAGCGACGTGCGGCGGGGGTAGGCGCGGCCGCCGCGGGCCTCTCCGCCGGGAGGCGCCTCCAGGCCGTCCGGGCCGTAGGCTACGGCCGCCAGGCTATCGCGCGGCGTCCCATCGGCATAGATGTGCCGGAGCAACGGCACGAAAGCGTCGGGGTCCAGCCGGCCGGCCGCGTATTCGTACACGTGCCGGTAGAGGCGCAGGCTCATCACCTTCGGCGCCCCCAGGTCGCCGATGCACGGCAGACGCAGGCGCTCGTCGGCCAGGGCCGCCGGGGCGTGGAACAGGGCGGCGAAGCGCCGCTCCACGTCTGCCCACGTCCAGCCAGGGACCACCGTCGCCGGATCCAGGTCCGAGTCTCGAGATCCGCGCTCGCGCCCCGCCCGCTCGTAGAGCGTCACCAGCGGGCAGAGCGAGTACAGGTGGTAGAACGTCGTCCCTTCCGCCCAGAAGCCGTCGATCTGTCCCCGCTCGTCCTCCCGTAGCTCGCCCTTCAGTATGGCGAAGAACCCTGAACGAGGGTGCTCGTAGGCCAGCCGGCGCCAGTCGGGCCGCTCGAAGATGTCGCCGCAGGTGGCCAGCGCGCCGGCCGCGTAGCACATCATGTTCGGGGGTGCCGCGCTGTCCAGGAACTCGATCTGGTAGGGGATGGCCGCGTCGAAGACGCGCGCGCGGACCGCGTCGTGATCGGCGGCGCCGTACGCCGCGCTGGCGCGCGTCAGATCGTAGGCGTGCGCCGCCAGCATCAGCACCTGCGCCTCGTAGAGAGGCTGGAAGTACAGCGCGCGGCTGCGCCGGTTCTCGGCCCGCAGGTCGTGCCGGTCGAACATCGCCACCACGCGCCGCAGGCCCGCCGCGACCCAGGAGGCATACGCCTCCTCGCCGGTGAGGGCGTACAGCAGGCCAAGGGAGCGCAGCAGGCGATAGGTGCGCTCGTGCGCCAGCAGCGTCCAGGCGCGGCGTCGCGCCCCGGCGTCCACGAACTGGCCCGGGTCGTCCCCGCCGTAGACCGATTGGTCCCACGGGTCAACGTACGCCTCCGGCGCGCTGGGGTCAAAGAGGAGGTGCTCAGCCGTCCGCGGCGAATAGAAGTCGTGCCGCCAGCCGACCGGCTCGATCGGTAGCTGCGGCGGCGCTTCGATGACCCGCGCAGCTTCAGCCCGCCACTGCTCGACGGCGCGCCCCGCCCACGGCAGCGCGGCGATCTTGCGCCTCATCTCCGACACCCGCTCGCGGCCAAAGAAGAGCGTCGGCCATACGTCTTCGATGGCCAGCCCCGCGTCATGCGCCGAAAGCGTGTTGGGCCAGCCCAGCGCCGTGCGGCCGCCGGCCAGCACGCCCGCCTCCCCGCCGTCTCCGCTGGTCATATGCGAGCCACCTGCCTCACCGGTCTGGGGCATGCCGTGCCTCATCGTAGAGGCGCTGCGGATCTATGCGCCCGATGCGCTCGATGCGATCGAAATGCTTGTCCGTCGAGATGGTCCTGGCGAGGCCGTTGTTCAGCATCACCGCCACGTGGATCAGGTCGCGGACCATCACGCCGAGCGGCGCGTACCGGCTGAAGAGGGCGACGGCGGGGCGCGCGTTGCCCTCCTGGACGGGGTAGACAGTTGGCGCCAGATCAAGCAGACTGGTCGCGACGGTGGCCGCAATCTCCCTCCGCTGGAGGGCCCCGTAGCGGTAGAGGATCTCCTGGATGACCGCTGCATCAATGGCCGCATTGATCCGCCGCACCGCAATCTCCGCCATGATCCAGGCGCAGGCCTCCTTGTAGCTGTGCGATGCGCCCGCGGCATACGTGGGGACATTCACGTCCACCAGCATGGGGCGGTTGGTTACGGGCGGCACCCCGTCGCTCCCTGGACGATTTCCTGCTCCATCTGATCCCATTCAGCCACATCGGGAACTCAGCGTCCGTAACGCGGCGTCACGCGCGGGCGAGGGCCTGGTCCAGGTCGGCCAGCAGGTCGTCGATGGCCTCGATCCCCACGGACAGGCGCAGCAGCCGTTCGCTCGGCGCCAGGGGCGAGCCGGCCTGGCTGGCGTGGGTCATCGTCAGCGGGTGAGCGATGCAGGACGCCACCCCGCCGAAGCCGGAGGCCAGGGCGAACAGGCGCGTCCCTTCCGCCACGCGGCGCGCGGCCTGGCGGTCGCCCGCCACCTCAAATGAGACGATGCCGGCAAAGCCCCGCATCTGGCGCCGCGCCAGGTCGTGGCGCGGGTGGTCCGGCAGGCCAGGGTAGTACACCCGCTGTACCTTGGGGTGGGCGCGCAGAAGCTGCGCCACTCGCAAGGCATTCTCCTGCTGGCGCTCCAGGCGTACGGCCAGCGTCTTCAGGCCACGGAGCAGCAGCCAGCAGTCCAGCGGGCTGGGCACCGCCCCGGCGACGTATTGCAGGAACGCCAGCCGGCCGGCCAGGGCGTCGTCGTTGGTGAGCACGGCGCCGCCCAGCACGTCATCGTGCCCGTTCAGGTACTTGGTCGTGCTCTCGACCACCAGGTCCGCCCCGAGGGACAGCGGCTGCTGGCAGTAGGGTGAGGCGATGCTGTTGTCGACGGCAACCAGGGCCCCGTGGCGGCGCGCGAGCGCGACCATCTCGGCCACGTCCACAATCTTGAGCGTGGGGTTGGTCGGCGTCTCCAGCCACAGCAGGCGCGTGGTGGGGCGCAGGGCCTGCGCCACCGCCGCTGGATCGGTAAAGTCCACAAAGTCCGCCGCGATGCCCAGCTCGGGCAGGATCAGCGTGTACAGCCGGTGCGTGTTGCCGTACACGTCGTCGGGGAGCAGCACGTGGTCGCCCGCCTGCAGTAGCTGCGCGACCGCGGCCACCGCGGCCATGCCCGACCCGAAGGCGACCGCGCGCCGCGCGCCGTGCAGCCGCGCCAGGGCCTGCTCCAGGGCAGCGCGCGTCGGGTTGTCGCGGCGCGAGTACAGGAACCGCCCCGGCTCGTCAAGCGTCGGGCGCCGGTAGGCCACGGCCGGGTAGATGGGCGGTACAAGCCCGCCGGTCCCATCCGTGGCGTCCTGCCCGGCGTGGACGGCCCATGTCTCCCATCGCCAGTCCGGTGTCTCAGGGTCGCTCATGTTCACGCGCTGCGCGCAGGGTCTCGCCTTGCCGGCGCGCCGGCGCTCCACCCCGCACGGGCGGCGAGCCGGTCCATCCGGCAGCTCCGTGCCGGGTTCTACCAGATGGGAACAGAGGCCACCACCTTGGCGGACCTGCGACTGACCGCTACCGGTCGTCCGCTCGCTCGATCCAGACGGGCGACGACCAGGCCATGGCCACGCGGCCGTGCACCAGATCCCGCTGGCGGACGCGCAGGTAATAGAGGGCGCGCGCCGGGGGCCGCTCATCCGTCCAATCGATGGCTAGCTCCCGCGGCGCGCCCATCCCCCCGAACCACTGTCGCCACACAATCTCCCACTCCCGCCTATCCAGGTCGCCCCGCACCACCTCCACAAAACGCAACGGCCCCGTGCCAATGACCTGCCCCTGTATCACCGCCGGCTCGGCGGGCCCGCGGCGCGCCTCCCCACCCATCGGCGTGCCATTCACCGTAAAGTCGAGGATGATCCGCGAGCCAGTGGTCCCGTAGGTGCGGCGTCGGAGCAAGGCATCGAACACGGCCTCGCGGGTCAGCTCCGGCGCGTAGACGGCCATCACGCCATAGCCCTCCCGCCCGGGCCGCGAGCAGTGGTTGTCTGACGAGGCGATCGTGCCCATGCGGTGGCCCATCAGCCAGCCCTCCTGGACCGGAGTGCTGGCCGGCCCGGTGAAGGTGAAGTCCACCACGTCCGACGCCAGCGGGTGGTCGGACGCGCTCACCTCCGATTGCCCGTGCCCGGAGTAGATCTCTGCCAGGCGCCGGAAGCGCTCGTCGTGGATCGACCAGTCGATGTTCGGCCGGCCGGGGCGCCCCAGCGCCACGGTGTGGTGGGGAATGGTGATGGCCTCGCCGGGCGTGGCCTGCTCCCAGAACTCCGACAGCGTCTTCTGCTTGGAGTGGATCAGCGGCCCGCTGGCGCCGCGGTAGAAGACGTTATGGTGGCCATACGGGTACCTGAGGCTGTTCTCGTACCCCACCAGCGTCACAAACCGTCCCGGCTCGTAGTAGCGCTGGTTGCAGGCCACGATCTCCTCCCACTCCTGCTCAGACAGCGACTCGCCGTGGTCGGCGTTGCCGTAAACCTCCAGTCCCGCCACGTCTCGGGCGTAGCGGAAGGCGTCGTCGCCCGCGCCGGTGGCGTCCCAGCTAAACTGGCTGTGCCCGTGCAGGTCGCCCCAGTAGAGGCGCTCCGCCGGCCGCCCGGCAGCGCAGCGACTGGGGTTGGAGAGGGCGTACAGCCGTCCATCCACCGACTGCCCCCGCAGGCGGATGATCCCTTCCGAACGGGGCACGAACGGCACGCGCACGCTCCCCCACCGCGCCCCATCGTCCAGGGTCACCAGCAGCGTCCCCCCATCGCTGGCGGACGGGCCAGACCTGGCCAACGGGCCACCGCCGGCGCTTGCCGGCGCGCCGCGCCCTGCGGCGGCTGCGCGCCCATCGTCGCTTTGAGCGCAGGGACGCAGCTCGGCCCTCCCCTCCACCACCCGCAGCTCAATCTGGAGGTCAGGTCCCCAGACGGGGTTCTGATACGCGTCGAGCGCCACCACCAGCGCCTCGGCCGGCTCGTCCACCACCGTCGAGGACGGCACGATCACCGCCACCTCCACCGCGTCTCCGGGGTCGGCGTACAGCCAGGGGAGCGCCTCATCCGGCAGGGGGACAAACTGCCCGCTGCCGGTGGGGTCCACCGCCGCCCGCACCCGCTCCGGCGACCCGCCCCAGAGTGGCGGCGTGAAGCCACGGCTCCCGCCCGACCGGTCGCCGTAGAGCACGTCGATCGTGTCGCCCGGCTGCAGGCGCCCGTTCGCGACGGTGACCCGCACCACCCAGGCGTAGCGGCTGGGGCGCCCGAAGATGCCGATACGGTGTCGCTTCACGAACTGCTCGTCGTCGCTGCCCGGCACCGGCGTCTCCTCCTGCACCTCACAGCGCACGCGCACCTCGGGGCGGCCGGCTCGGGCCGAGACGTAGAACGGCGCCACCGGATCGGTGGCCTGCACCCGGCGCGCGGAGTTGCGATGCCACTGGTGCCAGCGGTCTGGCAGCGCCACCTGGATCCCGCCACCGTCTTGCACCCCTGCCGCTCCTGCGGTGAAGCGCACGGTCCACGTCCCCCACTCGCCCGCCCGCCCTCGATCCGGCGTCACAGTCACGTAACCCAGGTCCTCTCTCGCCATCTCCTCTCGCTTCCTAAGAAGAAGTTGAGCGCGCCGGCACGACGCCGCAGGCTGCAATGGTACGCTGGGTAGCCACTCCGTGGCACACCCTGCCCGCGCGCTGGGTAGGCGCCACACCTCCGCATCAGCCCCCGCCCCCCTCGCTCCCGCACGCGGGAGAGGGGCTAGGGGTGAGGTCTTTCCCCGCGTCACCGCGTCGGAGCGCCGCCGTCCCGTACCATTAGTCGCGGCTGATGGCGTCCCCGGCTCCACCCTCTCCCTCCGCGGCTGCCCCACCCGCCCCAACTGCCCCCGCACCGTCGCAGCCGGATGCCCGCGTGGGGGCGCCCCTGCCCGCCAACGACAAGTGGACCGTCCTGGCCGTCGCAGGGGCGGGCATCTACATGACCACGCTCTCCACCGGCATCGTCAACGTGGCCCTGCCGGTCCTGACGCGGGAGTTTGGCACCTCCCTGGTCCTGGCGCAATGGGTGGTCCTGGGCTACATCCTCTGCATCACCGGCCTGCTGCTCCCCGCGGGGCGCCTGGCGGACATGCTCGGCCGCAAGCAGGTCTTCCTGACGGGTTTCGTCATCTTCGCCACCGGCTCCGCCCTGTGCGGCCTGGCGCCGAGCATCGGCTGGCTGATCGCCGCCCGCGTGCTGCAGGCCATCGGCAGCGCCATGGTGCAGGCCAATAGCGGAGCCCTGGTGGCCCAGGCCTTTCCGCCCAGTGAGCGCGGACGCTCGCTGGGCATGATCGGCTCGATCGTCTCGCTGGGGCTGCTGAGCGGCCCCCTGGTGGGCGGGGTGATCACCGAGTACGCCGGCTGGCGGTGGGCGTTCTTCGTCAACCTGCCCATCAGCGCCGTGGCGACGCCCCTGGGCTGGCGCCTGCTCCGCCCCTCGCCCGTCGCCCAGGGGCAGCGGTTGGATCTGGCCGGCGCCCTGCTGTTCATGGTCGCCGTCGCCTCGCTGCTGCTGGGGATCAACCGCGCCCCCGACTGGGGATGGGGCAGCCCGCTCACCCTGGCCCTCCTGGCCACGTTCGCGGGCGCCACCGCTACCTTCTTCTGGGTGGAGCAGCGCGTCCCGCAGCCGACGGTCGACCTCAGCCTGTTCCGCAATCGGGGCTTCGCCGCCGCCGTCGCGGCCGGCTTCCTCAGCTTCCTTGCCCAGTCGTCGGTCATCCTGCTCATGCCCTTCTACTTCAAGCTCGTCCTGAGGCTGCGCTCCGATGAGACCGGCGTCCTGCTGGCGGCGACCCCCGCCACGGTGATGCTGCTGGCGCCCATCGGCGGCACGCTCGCTGACCGGTTCAGCTCGCGCCTCATCGCCTCGCTTGGGATGGCGGTGGTGGTCACGGCCATGATCTCCCTGGTCTTTCTTCCCATGGAAGGAGGCGTCGCCTGGGCGGCCGCGCGCCTGATGCTGGTCGGGGTCGGCATCGCCCTCTTCAACTCGCCCAACAGCAGCGCGATGTACGGCTCCGTGCCGGCGTCGCGCTTGGGGCTGGTCGGGGGCTTCCAGGCGCTGACGCGCAACCTCGGCCAGTCGCTGGGGCAGGCCATCGCCGGCGTGATCTGGTCGCTAGTGGTGATGGCGGTGGCTGGGGCGGGCGTGCCCGACGCGACGCAGGCGCCGCCGGCGGCGATGATGGTCGGCTTCCGCGCCGCCTTCCTCTGGTCGGCCGCGCTGGCGTCGCTGGCCCTGATCGTCTCCGCGCTCGCCCGCCCCCGCGGCCGCGTCGCCCCGGCGTGAGGCGACCGTCGCGTCTGACGCGGCCGGCGCTTCTACCAATCCAGGTGTAGGAGCTCAGCAGTGGCGCCCTAACTCAAAGGGCCGCAAGAGCCATCCTGCTCGGCGGCTTGGTATTAGCCGGCCAGCAGGCGGTCGGCCTCGGTGCGGATGCGCTCAAGCCCTTCCCGCAACCCCAGCTTGCCGTCCGCCACCTCCCGCAGCGCCGTGGTGGCGAACCGGTTGATCTCGTCCCACGCCGGCACCACCGGCCAGGTCTTCCCGTTCTTGTCCGACAGCTTGAACAGCACGTCCAGGCTCTTCACCGGCTGGCTTTCGCGGTACTCGCGGGACTGCGCCACCGACCGCCGCCAGGGGAATGACCGGCCGATCGAGGCCAGGTGGGCCAGCGTCTCCACGCTGGCCAGGTGCTTCAGGAACTCCCAGGCGGCCGCCGGCGCTTTCGTCCCGGCCATGATGCCGTAGCCGTTGGCGTTCAGCCGGCCGATCTGGCCGGCGCGTCCCCTGGGGTTGAGCACCACATCGAACTCAAAGTTCGGGTCGCGCCGCCACTGGTACGAGCTGGTGATCGGGCTGATCTGCATCGCGATGGTGCTCCCCGGGAACCACTGGATGCCGGGCGCCGGCTCCCCGGGCAGGGGCCCCACGCGGTGCTTGGTCAGCAGGTCGAGCAGGAACTGCACGGCCTCCACCGCCGGAGGATCGGCGATGGTGCACTTGGTGCGCGCCGCGTTGAAGTAATCGCCCCCGGCCGACCAGAGCCACGGCCCCAGCCCGCCCCAGGTGAACTCCACGGCGAAGCCGGCAACGCGCCAGGCGTCGCCTTCGCGCCGCGCCAGACGCCTCGCCACATCGGCGAAACGCTCCCACGTCCATTCGCCCCTGGCGTCCAGCTCAGTGGCCGGCGGGATACCCGCCTCGCGGAAGAGGCGGCCGTTCCAGAACAGGGGGTTCGGCCCGCCGATCACCGGCAGCGTATAGAGCTGCTCCTGATACCGGCTCAACGGCAGCGCCGCCGGCCAGAAATCGTCCAGCTTATAGCCGTCCTTCTTGATGAAGGCATCCAGCGCCAGCAGCAGGCCCCCTCGCGCGAAGCGGGGCATGTCGGTGCTCTGGATCCGCGCCACGTCCGGCGCCGTGCCGCCGGCCGCCTGCGTCACCAGCTTCTCGTGATAGGGGCCGGTCCCGGCCGCATCTCCCGCATTCTCCACGCGGATCTGCGGGAACTTCTGGTGGAAGGCGGCGATCACCCCGTCCTGCACCTGCACCTCCTCCGGATCAGCGCCCCAGTAGGTGAACCGGATGGTGGACGGCTCTACGGAAGGGGCTTCACGGGCCCGTCCCGCACCGAATGGTCCCCCTGGCGCACAGCCTGCTGCCGCCAGCAGCCCAACGCTCCAGGCCCCCAGGGCCCCCGCGGCGCCAGCCACCGCGCGGCGCGTTCGCCGCGTCCCTGCCATCTGGTCCGTTCCCATCGCTGCCACATCTCCTTCTCGCTTCTGCTCTGGAACCAAAGTCCGTCGTAGACGTGCCGGGTTCTGCATCTACGAAGGACTTCCCTGCAGATGCATAGGGTGTCACCGGCCTCGCCGGGCCATCCACTATGCCTCGCCGCACTACATCGCACGCGCCGTGCCCGGCCATTTATACCGGAGCTGCCTCGCCGGCAGGCTGGTGCCAGATGATGCCACGCCGGCGGTGCCACATCCCATATCATGCAAAGCGCAACCGAAAGCGAGGTGTGGACCATGAGCAGGCCGATGGGCGCGTCCGTGAGCAAGCCGGCAAGCAAGCCGGTGGACCGACCGATGGACAGGCAGGTACTGGAGCGCCGGCGGTTCCTGGCCGGCGCCGGTGGTGCCAGCGTGGCCGCCGGTCTGGTGAGCGTGGGCAGTATGGCCTGTGGCCGACAGGGGGCCCAGGCGCCGGCGGCCCCCGCAGTGATTACCAGGGATACCGAGCTCCTGGTCTGGCTTAACGACCACGGGCCGGACGTGCAGCAGTGGATCCAGAACGAGCTGCTGCCAAAGTTCAAGCAGGAGCAGCCCCGGATTACGGTGAACATCAAGTGGGAGAACTGGTCCGGCGTCGCCGAGCGCCTCAACGCCGTCTTCGCCGCCGGCTCGGCGCCGGATGTCTTCACCGGCGGCGCCGAGTGGGTCGGCTCGCTGGCCATCAAGAAGCAGAGCCTGGACATCACCAGCTATGTCAAGTCCTGGGGCCAGGCCGGCGACTTCACCGAATCGTCCATGGCGGCGACGATGATGGGGGGCAAACACTACGGCGTACCGGTGCTGAGCGATGCGCGCACCCTGGTCTACCGCAAAGACCTCTTCCGTGCCGCCGGCCTAAACCCGGAGAAAGGCCCCAGCACCTGGGAGGAGCTGCTCGACTGGGGCCGGCGCCTGACCAGGACCGAAGGAAACGCGATTACCGTGGCCGGCTACGGCATGACCACCAACTGGTCCAGCTGGTGCGCCTACATGTACCAGGCCGGCGGCGACTACGTGAACCCGCAGGGCACCAAGGCCACCGTGGATACCCCCGCCGGGCTGGACTGGGCCACCTTCATCTGGGACGTTTACCACAAGTTCAAGCTGGTGGAGCCTAAAGGGCCGCCGGGCTCCTTCGAGAACGGCGCCCAGGCGATGACCGAATCTGGGCCGGGCGTAGGACTGGCCATGCAGCGTGCGGGCGTGCTGGAGCACCTCGGTATTCCAGACCCGACCAGGCGCAAGCAGCAGAAGACCTCCGTCTTCACCAACTGGCTGACCATCTCCACCCAGACCAGGAACCCCGATGCCGCCTGGAAGTTCATTGAGTTCTACACCCGCGCCGAGCACCTGGAGACCTTCCACCGCCTGCGGGGCACCATCCCGCCGCGCAAGTCGCTACAGCAGCAGCCGTACGTGAAGGACAATCCCGTCTTCCGCCGCTTTGCCGAGATCGCCGCCCAGTTCGGCCGCGCCTTCACCCCTTCCTGCGCCTGGACCGACTTCCGCCAGCTCCTGATCGACTTCAACAAAGAGCTGGCGGAGAAACAGGTCCCGCCCAAGCAGACCCTACCCGAGCTGGAGAAGCAGATGGCGCAGGCCATCGCGCTGTGCGCGGCATAGCCGCTCTGATCGCGCCGGCTCCAATACGTTGCTACTGAACCGCTGAGCCAGCGGCCGCACGCCGGCCGTTCTGGTGCGTGGGAAGGGCGCGGCCGCGTCCGTCCACTCTGGCTCGCGCCTCCATTCGACACTGATCGCCACCAGGGGGAGTAGCGCATTGGGCGCACCAACGGGTACCGCTACCGACACGACGCTCTCGCAGGCTGATGGCCATCTTCCTGCCAGCCGGCTGACCATCGGCCATACTCGCACCTGCGCGTGCCCGCCCAACCACCTGAACTGCCTCACCCCCAAGGAGTGGCTCAAGGCGCAGCTCGGCGTCTGGCAGTTCTCCTACGAAGGGCGAGACATCCGTGACAAGGACCTCCACCCCGCCACCTTTCCCATTGCCCTGGCTGGGCGCTGCATCCAGCTCTTCACCCACCGCGGCGAGCTCGTCCTGGACCCCTTCGTCGGCAGCGGCACCACGCTGGTCGCGGCGCGGGATGCGCAGCGCAACGCCGTTGGCTTCGATCTCAATCCAACGTACGTCGCGCTCAGCCAGTCACGCCTGAGCCAGCAGACGCTGTTTGGCGAGACGCAGCAGATCGCCATCTGCGACGACGCCCGCAACATTCCTGCCTACCTGGAGGAGGGATCCGTCGCGCTGATCCTGACCTCGCCACCCTACGCCAACCTCCTCAACCGCCGGCGCAAGAACAAGTCCCGCCGTGGCCATGAGCGCCGCAACAAGCAGTACCAGCGGATCGAGCAGTACTCGCAGGACCCGCGTGACCTCG
Organism: Chloroflexota bacterium; assembly: GCA_034437795.1. Taxonomy (GTDB): domain Bacteria; phylum Chloroflexota; class UBA11872; order UBA12225; family UBA12225; genus DAOTTI01. Next base: position 12,193 of record DAOTTI010000055.1, read on the forward strand.
GGACGCTGTCGCTCGTGGACTACTCCCGCGAGATGGCCGCGATCTTCGCGCGGCTGCGCCCGCTGCTCCGGCCCAGGGGGCACTGTGTCATCAACGTGCCGGACATGTGGTGGAAGGACGAGCGGATCACGATCCATATTGCCCTGGTGGAGGCGCTGCGCTCGGTCGGCTACGAGCTGCGCAACATCATCATCTGGGACCGCACCAACATCGTCAACCGCGTCGGCATCTTCGGCTGGCCCAGCAACTACATCACCATGGGTGTGACCTTCGAGTACCTGCTGGACTTCTGGCGGCCGCCGACCGACGGCTGAGCTGCTGCTGGGGGCCGCCGGGGGATGACTGAGCGACGCAGTCAGATGACGTGCGTGTCTACTTCGGAGCGTGATGCAGGGCTCACCTGCCACCAGGACCGTGATGCAGGGCTCACCTGCCACGATGACGCCTGGCACCAAAGCCGCGCACCTACGGCCGGGGCGCAACGTAGCACCGCTCCACCGCACATATCCCCAGGAATTTGGGCTAAGTCGGCGCTGGTCTGTTCGTGCGGGACAGGACGGCCGGGCATCGATGGACCGGGCGACGCGAACACACTAGCGGATACTTAGCGCCGCGCCGGCCCCGTGACCGGCGTTCCCCCTCTCCCGCGTGCGAGAGGGGGCGAGGGGGTGAGGGCTCCGCTCACAAATATCGGTCATGCCCGCGGGGCACCAGCGGGGTATGGTAAGGCTGGGTATTTCTTCCAGGCTAGCGCTTCGGCTCCCACCCCTGGGGCTTGACGCGGTCACGTTCCAGCTTGTCCAGGGCGTCCTGAAGCTGCTGGAGCGCGGGGCCCACCGGCAGCGGGTCCTTCTCGTCGAACATCGCGTTCTCGTAGGCCCGCACCATCTGCTCCGCGTCATTGAACATCAACGTCACCGGCTGCAGCCGGCTGTACTCTAGCGCCTTGACGATGTTCTCCTCGTGCTGGGGCGTGTCCGGCCGGATGTAGTCCGCGCTCATCGCCGCCGAACGACGCGCGGGCACGGCGCGGCCTGCCCTGGTAAACACCTTGGCCGCGTCGGCGGAGACGAGCCACTTGAGAAACGTCCAGGCCGGCTCCACCTGCTTGAGCCCCTCCGGCAGGCCCACGCCGTCGGCCGTCTCCCGCGTGTAGCGCTGGCCATCGATGCCCTTGGGGAAGTGGGTCACGTCCCAGTCCAGCTGCGGGCGCGCATACAGCTCGCGCAGGTTGTTCGGGTAATTGAGGGACATGGCCGCGCGTCCGGCGTAGAACAGGTTCCCCAGGCCCTGCAGGTCGCTCGGGCCGGGCACCACCTTCCACCGGCGCCGCAGGTCCACCAGCCACTCGTAGGCGCGGATCGTCTCGGGGATGTTAAAGGTCCACCGCCGGCCGCTGTTGTCCAGGAACTTCGCCCCGCGCGCCCATAGCCAGGAGAGGTTGCCGCGGAACGACGGCCGGCCGGAGAGCGCGACCGTCTTCATCGCACCACCGGCGTCAAACGACGTGACCTTCCGCGCTCGATCCAGCCAGTCGTCGATCGTCCAGTTGCCGTCCAGTGGGGGCGGCGGCACGCCGGCCTCGGCGAAGAGCTGCTTGTTAAAGAACAGCATGTCGCCGCCGGTGTTGAAGGGCAGACCGTAAAGCTTCCCCTGGCCGAAGCGGAAGTTCTGGCGGTCGTAGCGAAAGGCAGCGATGGCCCGTGGGAAGAAGTCTGATGGATTGAGCTCCTTGCTGTCGCGGGCGACCAGCCGGTCCAGCTCCATGTAGATGCCCTTATCGGCGTAGAAGGGCAGCGGCTCGTCGTCCACCCGCCACACGTCCGGGGGTGATCCGGCCACGAACTGCGCGAAGTACACGGGCAGGCAATCCTGGGCGCTGGCGCTCCCGGCGGTGCACGGCTCGTACACGACCGTGATCCCCGTCTTGAGGGCGTTATAGGAATCGACCACCTCCGTCCAGATCTGTAGCTCGGTGCCCAGCCCGGCGGCGGCGAAGCGGACCGTGGCCGGCTGCGCCACCTTGCGGGCGGTATCGCCGCCGGCGCCACCAATGCCGCCGGCGGTGCAGGCCGCCAGCAACCCGCCTCCACTCACTGCCAATGTTGCGCTTGCCAGCCACCGGCGGCGCGTGCTTCGTGTGCTTGGCCCCACCGGCGCGGTCGATCTCTCCGCGTCCATACGCTCCTCCTCGTTCTCCTGTTGTGCGTTGTCGCTCCGAAGGACGCTCCCGCTGCTCTCTACCACCCGACGCTCCTTTGCTTCTCGATGCCTCTACTTCCCCGCACGGCTCCGTCTTTCTCTTCTTCTACTTCCCCGCACGGCTCCGTCTTTCTCTTCTTCTCTTACTGCTCGCTACTGCTCGGCGCGACGCGCGAACGAGCGTCGCGCTCATCCTACCGTCTGTGGCGCCGGTGTCAAGTCCGCCTCTCAAGACCTCCAGACGAGCCGGTGCCGCCGCACACCGCGCAGTTGCGGCCGCGGCACGGCGTGCCAATCATAGCTGCGGGTCTGCCGGCAAGCCGATCGGAGGGCCGGCCACTGGGGCACCTGAAGCCTGCAGTGCCGTCCGTACTTGTCGCGCTGCGTCCACCAGGTTCCGTAACTTGGCCACTGCCGAGTCATGGGGCAGCGTCTGCAGGCCACAGTCCGGGTTAAGCCAGAGCTGCTCGGGGCGGAAGTACTCCAGTGCCAGCTCGATGCGCTGGACGATCTCGTCCACCGTCTCCACCCGCGGGTCCATCGCGTCCACCACACCAAAGCCCATGCCTCGATCCGGTGGGAACGGGTGGTGGCGCAGGATGTCCAGCAGCTCCGGCGAGACGTGCGAGAGCTCCAGGCAGAAGACATGCGCCGGTAGCTCAAGCATCTTGGGATAAACCTCGTGGAATGCCCCATAGCACATGTGAGTGAAGACAAGCACGTCGTCCGGCACACCATCGAGCACGCGGCGCATGGCCGCGATAGCCAGGTCTAGCTCAGCGGGCTGGTCGTAGCGGGTGACGAAGGCCGGTTCATCGATCTGGAGGTACTTGACACCCGCGCCGACGAGGGTCTGCACCTCCTCGCGCACGTATTCGGCTAGCGCCCGCACCGCGTCCTGGCGCGTGGGGAAGTAGCGGTCGAAGACCCAGTCCCGCAGCGTGTAGGGCCCGGTGATGGTCACCTTGAGCGGCAGGGCGGAGATGCTGCTGGCATAGCGGTACCAGTCCACCAGCAGGGCGCGCGGCTCGGTCGCCTCACGGAAGATCACCGCGCGCTGGCCGTACATGTTGTCCAGCACCCAGACCGGGTCGGGATCGATCTCGGCGCAGCCCCACCCCTCCAGGAAGTAGGTGGTCATCGAGCGCCGGTACTGCTCGCCATCTACCGCTACATCCACCCCCACCTCACGCTGGATCGCTAGCCACATGGCCACCGCCTCTTGCTGGGCGCGGCGCATGGCAGCCTGATCCTGCTCGCGGAGCGGTTTCATCTCTGCCTGGAACAGATCTCGCGGCTTGGGCAAGCTGCCGATGCTTGAGACGGGTAGGAGCGGCAGGGATGGGTGTTGCCTTCCGCCAGTTGCGTAGCGGTTCATGGCTGGCTCGTTCATCGCTTGCCGGCTTGTCACCGAGGCAGTGGTCCCGCTCACACTTCACCCGACCCGTGCGCGGCCTGCACCAGCGCCGCGAGCTTGTCGAACGCGGCGTGGCGCGGAAGGTAGAGGAGCGCGGTGCTGGGCGAGGCGAGGACGTGGGTTGGTTGGACGTAGGCCGTGACGGCGGCCAGCGTCTGGCGCAGATCGCTGGGTGTTTCGATACGGATCTCACGCGCGTTGGTCACGCCGGCCTGGAGCAATTTGTCCCCATGCCAGCGCGCCAACGCAGCCAGGTTGGGCTCGCGGTAGACGTCCGTCAAGTCCAGGCCGATCCCCCTTACGGGTAGCGCGAGGAGCGGGTCGAGGAGATCGCCAACGAAGCCACAGGCGAAGTGGACGATCAGGTTCACCTGGGGCACCGCCCTAGCGATGCGCTGCACCGCTCGTGCCACCAACGGCATGTCGGCCCGGTGCTTCGGCCGGAGCAAGACGGACTCGTCGAGCTGGACCCACCGTGCCCCCGCACTGGCTAGATCGGCCACCTCCGCCGCCCAGATGCCGGCCAGCGCATCGAACGCGGCCGGAGTGTCGCCTTCCCCCTCGCGCCACGCGTACGCCCACACGGTGTACGGGCCAAAAAGGCAGGGCTTGACCGGCCGGGCCGTCAGCGCCGCGGCTCGTTTGTAGGCCGCCAGGTGGGGGCTGGGGCGCAGGCGCCGCGGGCGCTCAACGAGGCGCCAGCGGTGGTAGTAGGTATTCGTGTCCAGGTAGCGGACGGCGTTCTCCAGCCGTACCCCCGCCACGGCCGGGGCCCAGGCGTACCACTCATCGTATACCGGCACGTAGCCATCCCCCGGCAGGTCAATGCCGGCTGCTTCCTGCGCCTCGATCAGCTCCTGAGTGGCGATCGCCTGGGCAGCGAGTACGGCCTCGTCGTTCAAGGCTGACTCGGGGGTGGCATCGCCCCGCACCCGCCATGCCTCCAACGCTGCCCGCAGGGGATGCTGCCCGGCGCGGACGATGGGAAAGCGGCCCGCCACGGTCACCTGCAGGACCGAGGATGCATGCGCCGCCGCGGACGGCTGAGTACGGATTGACTGGTCAATAGACGCCATGCGCGCTTCGTGCCTTACAGGATCTCGGCGCCCAGCTCGTCGTAGACGCCGGTGTACTCAATGGTGCCGACGTCATTGAAGTCGTCTTCGCCCACGGGGTGGCCCTGCATCTCCGCCTTCTAAGTGTCCATCCGCGCGAACGGCTCGCACCGCCGCACGGCCAGAGCATTCGGCTGGGGATCACTCGGTTGCCGGCATCGTTGGACGTTAACCCGCCATCGCCGCATCAATTCGCCTCGCGGCGTCGGAGAAGGCGGCCGCCACCGGCTGCTCGTTCTTCACGATCGACGCGTCCCACGCCTCGCCCCAGATGCGCCAGGCGTCGCCGTCCTTGCGGAAGATTGGGTCCGGCCGGGCGTAACGGTTCTTCACCGGGTGGGCCAGTGCCGCCAGGTTCTTGCCGGCCACCGCAGGGATGCCGCTCTTCACCACCTCCACATACCGGTCCTGCATCGAGACCCGCGGATGCTGGTAGCCTGCCTTGCGCGCCTGGATGTCCAGCCAGTCCGTCGACTGCAGGAACTTCATGAACTCCCAGACGGCATCCTGCTCGGGCGCCCCCTTCCAGATGGTCCAGGCATCGATCGAGGAGCGCGAGACCCGTTGCTTGCCCTTCGGCAGCACCGCCAGCTCCCAGTCGGCCACCGCGTTGGGATTGTCCCTCACGATGTCGCCGATGGCCCAGGAGGCAGCTTCCTCGGTCATGGCCAGCTTCCCGCCGGTGAGCATGGCGAAGCGATCCTTGAACCCCGCGTTACGGGGCTCGGTGGTGTGGGCCCAGGATCGATCCTTCCACAGCCGGTCGTGGATCCACCGCAATGCCTCCAGGGCAGGCGGCGTATTGAATACCGCCTTACGGTCGTCTCTCGGATCGACTACCTCGCCCCCGTTCTGGAAGATCTTGGTGGCCCCAAACCGGTTCCCGACGTTGAGGCCGCCCCACACGCCCGCGCCCTGGTCGGTCAGCTTGGCGGAGGCATCGGCGTACTTCGGCCAGTCCCACGTGTCGTCAGGGAAGGCGACGCCCTTCCGCTGGAAGAGCTGCTTATTGTACAGCAGAACGTAGATGGCGATGTACATGGGCAGGCCATATTGGCCCAGGCCAGGGACCTGCTGCGCCTTCAACTGAAACTCGATGTAGTCGCCAAGGGGAATGGCCCTGGCGTCGCGCTTGATGTAGGGATCCAGGATCGTGTACAGGCCCTGGCGCGCCGTGTCGATCATCGGCGTGCCCCAGTTCATCGCAATGTGCGGGCCGGAGCCTCCTAACCATGGAGTGATGTTCTCCTGCTGCGCATCGAACGGGATGAGCTCGAAGGTGACGTGAGGGTTCTTTTGGCGGTACAGGAGCGCCCCATCCCGCTGCGCCTCGACGAGTGTGGGACCCTTCCAGATGGCCCAGCTGATCTTGACTGGCTTGGTGGACGGGCTGGTACTCGGTGTCGCTCCCCGCGGCGCGCAGGCGGCGACGATCCCCGCCGTGCCCGCAAGGACACCCTGCCGGCTGTATTCCCGTCTGGTACTCGCTCGGCACTCGGTCTGGTTCTCGGGGTCACGCATCGTCGTTGCTCCTTTCCAGGGTCTCCGCCCCCGACTCCCCCACACGGGGAGGGAAAACGGTAGAGAGCCGCCCTAGCGTCGCCCGATCGTTCCCCTTCCCGTTAGGGAAGGGGCTAGGGGTTAGGTCGGCTCCTACGCAAACCCGTGCTCTTGCATCCAGGAGACGAACCGCCGCGCGCAGCGATCCAGGTTGGCCTCCGATCCGCCGCCCTCCAGCGGCGAGCACATCTCATAGGCCACCCAGCCGTCGGACGGGTAGCCACCTGCCAGCAGGCCGTTGAAAAACGCGGCGTAGTCGATGAACCCCTCGCCCATCGGCACCGCGCGCACCACGTCCGGCTCCGGCGTGTAATTCACCAGGCCCGGCTGGTAGGAGAACCGCGGCCGGCGGACGTAGTCGGCGACGGTGGTGTGGGCCGTGAACGGGGCCATCTCGCGGGCAGCCGCCGCCAGGTCCACTCCTTGCAGCGCCGGCGACCAGGCGTCGAAGCAGGCGCGGCAGTTGGGATGGTCGACCTCGCGCAGAAAGTCCCGCATGCTCTGGTGATGCACCGCGATGTCGTGATGGTTCTGTACGCCGATTACCACCCCGTAGTCGGCGGCGCGCTGGGCGCACTCGCGAACGGCGCTCACACACCACTCCCACTGGGTGCTGTAGGGCACGCCCGGCTTGCTGAAGCCGGTGAAGATCCTGATCAGGCTGCCGCCCAGGTCGCGCGCTAGCCTGGCCAGTTCCGTCACATAGATAATCTGCATCTCCCGCAAGGGCACGTCGGGGTGGTCGTGGCCGGCGCAGAAGTCTGTGTACCCGGCCAGGGCGGCCAAGGCGAGGCCGCGCCGCTCCAGGCCCTCCCGCAGGCGCCTACGCGCGCCCGCATCCATCTCCAGGAGCGACGCGTGCGGCCGCTTGGCCACCAGCATCACGCCCTGGTAGCCAAACTCCGCGGCCTTGTCCAGTACTGCCTCCAGCGGGAGCCGTATCTGGCGCGGCCACACACCCGCATAGCTCACCGAATGCAGGGCTAATCGCATGGGCTCTTCCTCCTTCCTCACCATTCTCCGCAGGTCTCACCATACTCCCTACGTGCCGTGCCGCTCAATACCTGTGCCGTGGCGCAGCCGCCAGGTTCCTATCACCTGCCCCAGTCCGGTGGACATCAGCACAACGCAGCCGGACGCACCATTGAGCGCCGTTAAGGCCTGGACGGGCCTGCTCAGAGCAACAGCCCCAACTGGCGCTGCGTCTCTCCAATCCGCGCCAGCGCCGCCTCCGGTAGCGGCCCGGTATCGACTGCATCCAGGTTTGCCTCGATCCCCGTGCGGCGCATCGCCCCAGCGATGATGGTGGACACGCCGTCGAAGGTCAGGATATACCGTAGCGCCGCCTCCGGCAGGCTGCGGGCGATCCCTTCCTCCACCAGCCACAGGAAGGCCTGTGCCCGCCGTGCCTGCCGGATCATCTGCTCGCGGGGCATCGCGCTCCGGTAGTCGTCCGGCGCGAAGACATGCCCGTTGCCAATCGTCCCCGTCAAGAAGCCGGACGCCAGCGGCGTGCGCACCACGATGCCGGTGCCGCGCTCGGCGGCCAGCGGCAGCAGGCGCTCAGCCGCCGCCGGCGCCAGCAGGTTGAAGCCGATCTGAATGACCTCCGCCCGCCCATCGCGCTCAATCAGCTCGAGGGCGCGAGGCACCGAGCGGGCCGACTCGCCGGTGTGCTCGATCTCTCCGCGCTCGCGCAGCTCCACCAGCAGCCCCAGCGGGTCTTCAGCTAGCTCGTCATCGTTCGGGCTATGCAGCAGCACCAGGGGCAGCCGGTCCATGCCCAGGCGCTCGCGGCTGCGGGCCAGGCTCTCCCGCAGCGCCGCCCGCGAGAAGTCGCGCGCCAGCTCGGGAGCACCGCCGGGCACGGGGTGAACGTGCTCCCCGCACTTGGTCGCCACGTAGCAACGCTCCCCTGCCGCGGAGGCAGGCCGATCACGCCACGCGGCGCCGATGAACACTTCTGCCTCGCCATAGTTCGGGGCCGTGTCGATCAAGTTCACGCCCCGCGCCAGCCCGGCGTGAATGGTGGTGATGGCCTCGTCGCGAGCCACCGCCCCGTAGGTGGACGGGCCGGACCAGTAGCTCCCGCTGGTGATCAGCGCGCCGCCCAGCGGATAGGTGCCCAGCCCTAGCTCGGAGACTTGCCAGCCTGTGTGACCCAGCGGACGGTAGCGCATTGTGATCCTCCTGCTTGTCCACCAAGAGGCGCAGTTACCTGGTCCCCCTCTTCAGCGCTCTGCGTCCCCGTGTCTCCACGTCTCAATGTCTCCGCGTCTCCATGTCGTCGTGTCTCTCCGCGTCTCCCCCGCAGCCTATCTACCCAGGAAGGGGGCCTCTAGCGTTGGCGCTGGATCCTTCACGATCTCGACCAGTCGCTCCACCAGTGTGCCGCCGCGCCAGCTCTGGCGTCTGGCGTCGTCCGCCGTCGGCAGCGCCTCGCTCGCCGCCGGCGGGGGCAGATCAAATTCGAGGTACGCCCACCGCCTGAACGCGTCCGCGTGATTCCAGCCGCACCAGTGGATGCCGTTAAGGATCTTGATCGCCTCGCCACAGCTCTCGGGGCTAACCGTCACCTCCCGATCCTCCTTCACTGCCATGATGATGTCGTACATCTGGAGCAGGACACGGCGGTCGTGCCCGTTGTGCCAGTCCTGGAGACCCGGGCCTTGCAGGCCGGCGAGGTAGCGCTCCATCTCGCCCCGTAGCCGTCGTTCCTTCTCTTTATCGTGCAGCGAGAAGTCGATGGTGTACAGCCACGGCTGGACGGAGAAGAGCTCGCCCTCGCTGCCGCAGATGCGCATCCACACCGTGCCGTCTGGGGCATCGCAGATGCTCGTGGCGAAGAGCTTCCCGTGCGTGCCGTTGCGGAAGGCGACTAGGCCGTAGCCGATGTCCTCCACCTCGATGTTCGGGTGGAGCAGGTTGGCCCAGTAGCCGTAGGCGGTGTCGACGCCGCCAAGAAGCCACTGATAGGTATCCCAGGTGTAGATCGCCTGATTGGCGAAGACGCCCCCGCCCTCCCGCGCCCAGGTGCCCCGCCAGCGCGCCTTCTCGTAGTAGGCCATGTCGCGGTAGTAGAAATCCACGAGGAAGCTGAACGAGATCGTCCCGATCTGCGGTAGGACGTGCTCCTTCATAAAGCGGTGGCGGGGGTTCACCACCTCGGTCGACATGGTCAGCCTGACCCCGTGCGTGCGCGCGGCGTGGATCATCTCCCGCACCTCACCGGTGTTCAGGCACATCGGCTTCTCAACCAGCACGTGCTTGCCAGCCCTGGCCGCCGCAATGGCCATGGGCGCGTGCAGAGAGTGGGGCGTGCAGATGGCCACCACGTCGATCCGCCGGTCGGCCAGCAGGTCGTGGTAGTCGCGGTACACGGTCTCTACGCCGAACTCCTGGGCTCGGCGCCGCGCGGCCGCCTCGTTGACGTCAGCAACGGCGATTAGCTGGCAATAGTCTGCGAGCTCACGATACGCCTTGTGGTGGGCTGCGGCGATCTCGCCGCAGCCGATGATCCCGATGCCGAACTTCCCGCCGTTCACGCGTGCCTCCCGCGCCCTCGGTGGCGCTACCAACGGACCACTGCCCTGATAGGCTGCATTCTATACCGAAGCCAGGCCAACTCCCGCACACTTCCTCACTTTGAACCTTGAGCCTTGAGCTTAGAACTTTGATCAACGTGGCGCACCATAGCAGCGCCAAGGAGCGTGCGCACGCGGGGCGTAAAGACGCGAGCATGAGCCACTTACGGCTGGCCATCATCGGTGCGGGAAACATTGCCCAGCAGCACCTGTCGGTACTGATCAACCATCCGCATGGCGAGGTCACCGCACTGTACGACGTCAACCCTGAAGCCGGCGGGCCAGTACTCGGCGGATACGGAGCGCCTCGTTGGGCTGCTGGAGCTTCACGGCACGATCATCATGGTCGGGCTTAACCCGCGCTGCTTCGACTACTAATCTGGCCGCCAGGGGCCGGCGCGACGCTGCGGCTGAGCCGGCCCCTGCCCGGCGTTCCCCCTCTCGCGCGTGCGAGAGAGGGGGCGAGGGGGTCAGGGCTCCCTGCCTACTCAAAGATGTCCCACAGCACCGAGCCCGTCGCCTGCGCCGGCGGGCGGATCCCCAGGATGTGGCAGACGGTCGGCACCACGTCCAGCAGGCGCATCAGGCCCAGGCGCTCGCGGTCCCGCTCATACCCGGCGCGGATGCCGGGGCCTCGCGCCATCAGCACCGCCAGGTTGCTCGACATCGCCGTCCGCGCCGTCGGGAGCTGCGGGCCGTGGTTCGCCCCGCCGCGCGCCACGTCGATCGTGCCTTCCCGCGGGGCCGCCCAGGCAAAGCCGTTGTTGTAGACGAAGACCACGTCTCCCACCGTCTCGCCAAAGAAGCCGATGAGCTGCGCGTCCTGCTTCTTGAGCGCCAGGGCCACCGCCCGCTTGCCGGTGCGCGGTTCCTTCCATTCATACAGGGCGTCGATGATCTCCTCCTGCACCCGCTCATAGTCCGACGGATCGACCACCCCGTACGGGTCGCGCCCGCGCAGGTTCACGCACACCTGCAACCCGCCGTGCATGTAGACCTTCGACCGGCGCAGGTCGACCCGCGCCCGGCCCCGCGCCCCCGCTTCATCGCTCAGGGCCAGCAGCCCCCGCTCCGCCAGGTACGCCTGGATGTTGCAGGCGTACCTATTTGGCGAGTTCCCATGGTCGGAGACGACGAAGACGTAGCCGTCGTCGCCCACTAGCTCCATGAACCCCGCCAGCATCTCGTCGGCCAGCTGCAGGCTGCGCCGCAGCACCTCCAGCGCAAAGGCCCCCCGCGCCGGGTCGTACGCCGGCGCCGCGGGGTCGGCCTGGGCCAGGAAGGCGTGGATGGCCGAATCGGTCCAGTGCCAGTGGGCCTGGTAGAGGTCCCACGGGCGCTCGCCGCGGGCCAGGTCTCGCTCCTGGAGGTAGCGCGCCACCCGCACGTGCCACTGGGCCTGGTAGCGCATCTCCTCCATCACCGTTTGCAGATCGTCCTCGGTCTGGATCTGGCGCTGGGCAGGGTGCTCGAAGTACGGCCCGACCCGCTCGATGAGCTCGGCGGCCAGCTCCGCTGGGGAGGCGATCCCCTCGCAGGGGTAGACCTCCGACCGCAGCAGGCGGGCCCGTCCGTCCTCCAGCGAGAGCAGCTTGAAGCGACAGGACGCCCGCACGGCGCCGTTGCGCCCGATAAACCGCCCGAACTGCCAGGCCGACCACTCACCGCGCCGCAGCGTCGCCACGGTCGAGCCGGACGGGGCGTCCACCAGGCGCAAAGCCGTGCCGTCCGCAGCGGCGGTAAACCGGAGCCCGGTGGCCCCGGCCGCAGCCGCAGGCGCCTGGCCGGCGGGCGCCGCCGGGGCCGGTGAAACGTTGCGCGCCCCCGCGGCCACAGCGATCTCCGCCCCGTCCTCCAGCGCCCGCACGTCGCCCGCCTCCTTGGGCGCCGTGCTGGGTGCGATCGTCTCCTGAGCGACCTCCTGTGGCGCCTCGCCCCCGGGGACGACCACCTCCGCACTGCCGGAGGTGAGATCTAGCTCGTAGACCTCTCCCGGCAGAATGACGAACGACGTCAGGCCGCGATCCAGCGGCGCCACGACGTAGCCCCGCGTGATCCGCGGGGGCCAGGCGGCCGGATGGGCCAGCACCAGGCACTTCAGCCCCGCGCGCTCGGCCACCTCCCAGATGGTCTCCGCCGTGATGGTGGTGGAGTCAAAGGTGGACGTGGGCGGCCGGCTGGGGTCCTGGCCCGGCCGGCGGTCATCCCAGTTGGCGGCGCCGTGCGCCCCCGGCAGCGCGCCGGTGGCCAGCGTCGCCCAGTTCGTCGGTGTGTAGCAGGGCAGGCAGGGCATCGCCTCGTTCACCGTGCCTTCCTTGAACAGGCGCTGGAAGGCGGGCAGCGCCCCTTCCTCGACGAACCGCCGGTACAGCGGCAGAAAGGTGGAGTCGATCCCCAGAATGGCCACTCGCTTGCCGGTCGCTCGCTCCATCACTCGCGCGTCTCCCTCCTTGCGTGATGTTTGCTCGATGTGGTGTATGCTCGCAGGTCATCTCGCTCGCCGCTCGCCATCGGCCCTCCCCACCGGCTGGCGATGAGCGCGAGGATCGACCCGCTTCTTTGGTGCCGTGGCTCGCGCCCGTTGCTCGTGCCAGGATACCCTGCCACGGCGCCGCGCGGCACCGGTGGCGATCACGGGGCGCACGCAACCGGTCCGCATGGCGCCGGGCCGTGGCCATCGTCTCTCTCTGTGTCTCCGTGTCTGCGCGTCCCCGCGTCGGAGAGAGGGGCCAGGGGATGACGGCTGCCCTCCCGTCGCAGTGCGGCGCGGGCGCGACCGGAGGGGGTGAGGTCTCTCCTCCGGCCGACGCTGTTGCAGGGCGTAACCGGCTGTTGGGGACAACCGGTGGCCCCCGCCGTTGCGCCCCGTTGCACGCCCGTGTCGCCCTGCGGGTATAATGCGCTGCCTTGCCTGGGCCCGCACACGTGCGACCGCGGCCAGCACGGACACGTTAGGGGGAGTGGCACGTGATGCTCTCGGTCGTGATCCCGGCCTACCGCCAGGAGGCCACCATCGTGCAGGACGTGCAGCACATTGCGCAGGTGCTGCAAGACGCAGGCCTGGACTACGAGCTGCTGGTGGTGGTGGATGGCTTCGTCGACGCCACCTACGCGCGGGCCCGCACCCTGGCCTCGGCGCGGGTGTCGGTGCTGGGCTATCCGCGCAACGGGGGCAAGGGCCATGCCGTGTGCTACGGCCTGCGCCAGGCGCGGGGCGATCCCATCGCCTTCATCGACGCCGGCATGGAGCTGGACCCGGCGGGGCTCCTGCGCTGCCTGGCGATCATGGAGCGGGAGCAGGCGGACATCGTGATTGGCTCCAAGCGCCATCCCCAGTCGGTGGTGGCCTACCCCTGGCTGCGGCGCGTGTACAGCTTTGGCTACCAGGCGCTGGTGCGGGCCCTCTTTGGCTTGAACGTGCGGGACACGCAGGTGGGGCTCAAGCTCTTCCGGCGGCGGGTGGTGGCGGACGTGGTGCCGCTGCTGCTGGTCAAGCGTTTTGCCTTTGACGTGGAGCTCCTGGTGGTGGCCAGGCTGCGGGGGCACACGCGGATTGTGGAGGCGCCGGTCACCCTGCGCCATGCCCGCTTCTCCAGCACCATCCGGCTGCGCAGCGTCTTCGACATGCTGTGGGACACGGCGGCGGTCTTCTACCGCGCGCGCATTCTGCACTACTACCAGCGCCTCGGGGGGACGCACCCGCGGGCGGGCCAACCGACGAGCGAACCGGTGGGGCATGAACGCGCCAGCGCTTGAGCGTGCCTTGGGCCAGGGTTCGCCCGCCGCAGTCTCGACACGTGTTGCCCACGGGCGTGTGCCGGGCGAGCAGCCGGCGGTGAGCGTGATCATCCCCGTGCGGCGGATCAACGGCTACGTCCGCGAGTCGCTCTCGCACCTGCTGGCCCATGATTACGCGGCACTGGAGGTGATCATCCTGCCGGACTGCACCACGGAGGATGACGGTGTGGGCACGTCTTCCAGGGTGCGTATCGTGCCGACGGGCGCAGTGGGGCCGGCCGAGAAGCGTGATCGGGGCGCTTCTCTGGCCACCGGTGAGATCCTGGCCTTTCTGGACGACGATGCCTATCCTCATCCGGACTGGCTTGCGAAGGCCATACCGCACTTCCTGGCGAAGGACGTGGCCGCCGTAGGCGGTCCGGCGGTTACGCCGCCGGACGACCCGTTCTGGCAGCAAGCCTCCGGCTGGGCGCTCTCCACCCGCCTTGGCTCTGGCGGTGCCCTGATGCGCTACCTGCCGGTGGGCACACCCCGTGACGTCGACGACTGGCCGACGGTGAACCTATTGGTGCGCAAGACCGACTTTGAGGCCGTGGGCGGCTTCAACTGCCACTATTATCCGGGCGAAGACACCAAGCTCTGCCTGGATCTCACGCGCCGGCTCGGCAAGCGCATCATCTACGAGCCGGGGGCGATCGTCTACCACCACCGGCGCGACCTGTTCTGGGGGCACTTCCGGCAGATTGGCCGCTATGCCGAGCACCGCGGCTACTTCGTGAAGGCGTTTCCCGCCACATCGCGGCGGCCGCTGTACTTCCTGCCAACGGCACTCGTGGCCGGACTAGTGGGCGGAGCGCTCGGGGCGCTTGCACCGTGGCGGGCACCGCGGACGGCGTACGCGCTGGCGCTTGGGGCGTACGGGGCCGCGCTGGGCATCACCTGCCTGGAGCTGGTGCGCCAGACACGGCGGCCGGTGCTCGCCGCGGCGGCCACGCTGGGGGTCGCGCTGACGCATGTGGTATACGGGGTCTTGTTTGTGAAAGGGCTGCTGAGCCGCGAGCTGGTGCGGTGAGGCGGCGCGCGGAGCACGCCTGCGCTGCTGTAGCCGCCGGTCGACCAGGGAACGAAGAACAGGAGTGATTGAGACGATGCGCATCGCCATCGCATACCCGCCGATCGAGACGGATAAAGGGGTGCCGCTGCTCTCCCAGAACCGGCAGTTCCAGTATTTCACCAACCCGACCTTCATCTTCCCGTGTGTGCCGGCGATGGCCGCCTCGCTCTTGCAGCAGCACGGCTACGACGTGGCCTGGCTAGATGGGATCGCCGAGCGGAAGAGCTACGCCGAGTGGCTCAAGGACGTGGCGCGTGCCGATCCGCACCTCCTCGCCATCGAGACGAAGACGCCCACGGTGAAGCAGTACTGGCGCATCATCGATGATCTGAAGCAGCGCTTCCCCCAGATGACCATCGTGCTGATGGGCGACCACGTGACGGCGCTGCCTGACGAGTCGCTCCAGGCCTGCAAGGTGGACTACGTGCTCACCGGCGGCGACTTCGACTTCTCCCTGCTGAGCCTGGCCAACCATCTGGCGCGGGGCGCCGATCTCGAGCCCGGGTTCTACTTCTGGGACGGTGACAGGATCAGGAACACCGGCCACTTCATCCAGCACGACCCGCGGGAGCTGCCGTTCATTGACCGTGAGCTCGTGAAGTGGAAGCTCTACGCCTACCACAACGGCAACTTCAAGTACACGCCCGGCACCTACAGCATGGTGGGGCGGGACTGCTGGTGGCGCAAAGACGGTGGCTGCACGTTCTGCTCCTGGACCAGCACGTTTCCCAAGTTCCGCGTGGACACGCCGGAGAAGTTGCTAGACGAGGTCGGGCACCTGATCGACCTGGGGGTACGGGAGATCTTCGACGACACTGGCACGTTTCCGGTGGGGCCGTGGCTGGAGAAATTCTGCAAAGGCATGATCGAGCGCGGCTACCACAAGCACGTCAAATTCGGGTGCAACATGCGCGCCGACGCCCTGACGCAGAAAGAGTACGAGCTGATGGGCAAGGCGGGCTTTCGTTTTATTCTGTACGGGCTCGAGTCGGCCAGCCAGCGCACTCTCGACCTGCTGAACAAGGGGACGAAGTGGGACGACATCATCACGGCCACCAAGTGGGCCAGGGAAGCCGGGCTCGACCCGCACGTGACCTGTATGGTGGGTTACCCCTGGGAGACCTATGAAGAGGCGAAGAAGACGATCGAACTCACGCGCATGCTGTTCGACAAGGGCTACGTCGAGACGCTGCAGGCGACGATCGTGATCCCCTATCCGGGGACGGCGCTGTTCCGGCAGTGCGAGCAGAACGGCTGGCTGAAGTTCCGCGACTGGGAGCGCTACGACATGCGCGAGCCGGTGATGGTCTCGCCCATCCCGGATGAACAGATCATGGAGCTGGTGCAGAGCCTGTACACGTCATTCCTGACGCCGCGGTATATCATGCGCAAGCTCACCCAGATCCGCACCCTCGACGACGTGAACTACTACGTCATCCGCGGCAGCAAGTACCTCTGGGGGCATCTCAAAGACTTCGCGAAGGAGCAGGTGGCACGGCGGCGGGCGGCTCCGGTAGGGAGCACGGCGGAGTAGCGCCGCAAGTGCGGCGTCGTGTGAAGCCGGTGGATGGCGAGGCTCGTTTGCGCGTGCGCTTTGTCAGGAGAAGATGCGGCCAAGGCGGCTCGTCGCTTTGCTCAACGCTTATACCGAGGGGATGAGCGGGGGAGATGCCTGGTTCATCGAGATTGCAAAGCGGCTCAGGGGCTTTGAGCTTGTGGTGGTGACCTCTGCGCTGGGGGAGGCTGCGTGTCGCGAGCGCGGGCTGGTCACCTGCTTCTGGCTCACCACTCGTGAGGCGCGGTTCACCGGCGTGATCGCTACCTACCTCCTCCGTACGTTCAAGGGTCTCCTGCTTACTCGCCGGATCCGCAGCGGCGATCTGGTCTATGCCACCTCCGATTTCCTTCCGGATGTGCTACCGGCCTTTGGGTGGAAGATTCGACACCGGCACGTGGGCTGGGTGCAGAAGATTCATCATATGATTCCGCTCAAGCGGCGGATCCCGCATGCTGCGCAGAAGGTCAGCCACATGCTGATCAAGGCTGCTGCCGACGTAATCATTGTGAATAGTGCTCTCCTCCGTGATGAACTGCTCCGTCATGGCTTCCCTCCGGAGCGGGTACGGGTCAATTATCCGGGGATCGATCTTCGCCAGTTTCACGCGCCGGCAGCGGAGGGACCGCCATTGTACGATGGGGTCTTCCTCGGCCGGCTGCATCCATCGAAAGGGATCTTCGACCTGGTCGACATCTGGCAGAATGTGCGAGCTGCCCGCCCGTCGGCCACCCTGGCGGTCATCGGTCGCGGAGAGCGCCGGACGATTGCGGCGCTGCAGGAGAAAATCGCGGCGGCAGGGCTCACGCACCACATCAATCTCCTGGGGTTCCTCGAGACAGCGGCGGTCATCGACGTGCTTCGCCGGAGCCGCGTCTTCGTCTTCCCGAGCCGGGAGGAGGGGTTCGGAATCGCCATCCTCGAGGCGATGGCGAGCGGGCTGCCGGTGGTCGCGTGGGACTTGCCGGTCTACCGGGAAGTATTTCCCCAGGGGGTCGTGCGTGTGCCAGTGGGCGCCCATGAGACCTTCGCCAGCGAGGTGGTTCGCCTGCTTGCAAGTGCGGACCTACGCCACCAGCTTGTCCTTGCCGGGCAGCGCCTGCTCCCACGCTACGACTGGGACGCTGTTGCCTTGCGAGAAGCGAAAGCGATGAGCGGGATGCCAGACACTGCTGCCATTGCGTAACGGCAAGGGAGACGGGATTGCACACGCGCTGTCGTAGTCCAGAGACTGCTGTCGTCGCGTAAGGAGCACGAGATGTTGCGCCCGGCATTGAGCATTCTCATCCCAACCTACAACCGGTCGTCGCTCTTGCGCGAGACGATCAGCAGCGTGCTGCGCCAGCGCTTCTCCGACTATGAGCTGATCGTCTCTGACGATTGCTCGACCGACGATACGGCCGAGGTTGTGCAGGCCTTTGGCGACGCGCGCATTCGATACATTCGAAATGAGCGGAATCTTGGGTACGGCGGCAATCTGGAGGCGGGCGCAGCGCACGCCAGCGGCGAAATTCTGTACCTCCTGGGCCATGACGATCTCCTGCTCGCCAGCGCGCTTGAGCACACCTACAAGGCCTTCTGCGCTGATCCGTCCATCGGCATCGTGACGCGACCGTACTACTGGTTCCTCGCGGACCCACGCCGCCCGGTCCGCGCTGTGCCTCCCTATGATGCGACCCAGGACGCCGTGCTCTCACTCCATGACGGCAGGGAAGCCGTCCAGGCGCTCTTCCGCTCTGCGGGGCAGCTCTCCGGGCTGGGCTTTCGGCGGTGCTACTGGGAGAAGGGATTCCACCACCACATTTTTACGGCGCATATCTATCCGTTCGCTGATATCCTGCGGCGTGCCCGGGCCGTGTACCTGAAGGACTACGCGGTCGCCGTGCGGATCGAAAGCAGCATGACCCGCCACAGGCCGGAGATTTACGACCCATCGCCCACAGAGACGTGGATCCAGATGTTCGAGACGGTCTATCCTGAGCCCGTATACCAGGACGTCCGGCGATGGGGCATTGAACTGATCACGGGGCAGAACTTCGAGGGCCTGGTGCAGTTACGCAATTACAGCAACACCAAGGCGGTGCTGCGAGAAATCCGGGTGATGCTATGCCGCCGGCCGCGCAACCTGCTCGCGGCGAAATTCTGGCTCTATGGGCTCCTGAGCCTGTTCACGCCAGCGCCTGTTCTGCGCCGCCTGGCTGACGGCTACAAGCAGCACGTTCTTGCGCGTGCGCTCGACGCGTCACAGATCACCCGGGGGCTCCAGCTTCTCTGACGATCTCGTATAAGACGATCCCTGATGAAACGACTCATCACTCTTCTTTATCACAACCCGCTCGTTGCGCGTATGTTCCATACACTGGTGTATTGCCTGCAGCGTGAGCTCCAGGATTGCCAGTCTGTTCTCGATCTGGGTTGTGGACCAGGCTCGCCGCTCCAGTTCTGTCCGGTGCCCTACGCCGTCGGCGTCGATGCGTTTGCACCGTACATTTCAACATCCGCTGCGCGGGCCATCCACACGGCGTACATTCACGCGGATATCACTCGCCTTGCATTCCAGCCAAAATCCTTCGACGCTGTGGTCATGCTTGATGTGCTGGAGCACTTGCCACAACATGAAGGCATGGCACTTCTCCAGAAGGCCGAGTGCTGGGCACGCAAGCGCGTGCTTATCACAACACCCAATGGCTACGTCCCGCAAGGACCCCGGGGCGGGAATCCGTACCAGGTACATCGTTCGGCGTGGACCCTCACCGCCATGCGAGGCCTGGGATACCGTGCACACGGCATGGCCGGGCTGCGCTTCCTGCATCGCGAGAACCCGCTCACACCGATGGAAGATCCTGAAGCTATGTTCACCACCATCCGCTGGCGTCCGTGGCTCTTCTGGCTCTGCGTTTGCACGGTTACTCAACTTCTCACCTATCATGTTCCTCAGTGGACCTATGAAATCCTTTACGTGCGCGACCTACCGTGAGCCCTCAAATGGCAATCCATTCTCCACGAAATCTCCATATACATCACTCACTCCATCCCCTACTTCCCACACCATTCTCCCGTCACGCTCTCCCATTTCTCGTCTTCGCCACAGTCTCCCTGATCGTGGGCATTTGGTTCAACAACAGATTACCTATCGGCTATGGCGACACAGGCGTGATCGCCTTCTTTCCCAACCCATCTTATCTACTCCAAACGTTCAGCCATACCTGGGCATCAACGATCGCGACAGGCTACCCGTCCGGCCAACATGTCACGCTACTTCCCCTTACATTCCTCTTCGCAATTCTCCAATTCCTCAACCTGCCCACATTTCTCCGACAAGCGCTGGTCTATTACCTCCTCATGTTCAGCGCCATGGCAGCAATGTATCAGTTTACTCTACGCTTATTTCCCCATCACAATCACTCCCGCCTGCTCGCGTTTTCTGCCGCTATCTTCTATGCGCTCAATCCTCTCGTAATGATCAATTACTGGTACAACGGCACACTAAGTCTGTATCTGCTTCCAGCCATACCGGCACTCCTCCTGTCTCTTCATAATGCCATCAAGCGACCATGCCTCTACTCCTATGTTTTATTCGCCATTACTATTAGCTTGTTCTCCGTCATTTTCTTAAATCCGGCTTTCGCCATACCACTCTTTCTCCTCCTCCTATCGTATTGGCTGTTCGCGACTTTTCATTACCGATCCAGCACCACCGACCCTCTCTCCCCCTTCTATTCTGCCATTAAGTGCCTCATCATATTTATTCTTATCAACTCCTGGTTTTTACTACCACTGCTCGCCACAAGTCAAAGCTATTACCGCGGTATCGCCAGAATGGATCCATTACAAACATTGGAGGTCGCGAGCCGCAGCACCAGCATGACGGCTCTGCTCCGGCTACTTCCACTACGGCCCGACTCAGCCGTCTGGGCCTATAAGAATCCGGAATGGCGCCTCATCTACAACACATGGCCATTTGTCCTTCTTGGCTTCTTCCTAACCGCCCTAGCTTTGGCCACTCTGATTCGGCAATCCATCGATGCCAGGATAATTTTCCTTGTATTCATACTCATAATAGGTCTCTTTCTCTGCCTCGGAGTCAATCAACCTCTGGGCGGCGCGTTTCGATATCTGTTTGAGCATGTTCCTCTGGCTCCCGCGTTTAGGTCTCCCACCAACAAATTCTTGCCGTTCGTTTTCATTCCCTTGAGCATCCTATTCGCTGTTGGTGCGAACTCGTTGAGCGATTGTCTCAAAAGATCTTTCTGTTGGTTCCCGAGAAATGTTGCCCTTCTTGGCGTGCTGGCTCTTGGCTCCGGCCTATACGTCTTTCCGATGTGGACTGGAGCGGCGGTCACTGGCCCCGTGACGATCAGAGGGAATGAGATCTCTTCATACGTGGACATTCCGCGGTACTACGATGCGGCCGCTCAATACTTTGAGGAAAAGCAGCTTGAGACAGAATTCAGGGTGATCGCATTGCCATTACGGCCATCTACGTATGTAGGCCATTCGTGGCCCAGCGGTTATGATGGACCAGACTATACCTGGCTGCTACTTCGGACGCGCACCTTCTCTTACCTAATGGACAACTACTTAGCCGGCGGAGCGTTGCTTTCCGCGTTCGCAGGAAATATCTTGGAGAGGACAGGGGGCGTGCAGGAGGAGAAGATTGTGGAACGGGAGGCAGTGGGATCGCCAGATAGTACGAGCCTTATTCGTATGGCGGGTTTAGTCGGTGCAAGATATATAGTGGTGCAGGGCGATGTGGACCCTGTTCACGGCAACTATAATGGCGAGGTGTTGATGGACCAGGGCAGCATTCGGAGTTTAGTGGGAGCGGCTGGCCTGGACCAGGTAGCATCATTTGGCGAATTGGAGATCTACGAAGTTCCGGATGGCTACGTAGTGCCAATGATCTACGGCGCTCACGCGGCGATTAAGCAGGTGAAGTCGATTGCTGAGCTGGCGGAGGTGTTGTCCGATCCTTCGTACCGTGCGGCTGAGCAAGCCTTTGCGCTGGACAGCGTCAGCGAATTGGGGTGTCCAGGACCGCGCTGGGCGGGATCGGACAACCGTTCCGGTCCTCCTGATGAGGTGAAATTCAGGAGAGTGAGTCCAGTGAGGTGGGAGGTGATGATTCGAGGAGCGAAAGGTCCTTTCTTGCTTATTCTGTCGGAGAGCTTTGATCCTGGCTGGAAAGCGTTTGTGGTGCCAATGCGAGCCGTGGGCAGTGATAGTGCGTTGGTGCATGAAGCCAGAGGCGGTTTCGGCGGCGGGGGGATAGAACGATTTATGCGGTGGGATCTGCAGAGTGTGTTTCGGGCTGCGGTTGATGAGGGACGGCACTTTTGTGTGAATGGATTTGCGAATGCATGGCTTCTAGACCCGGAGGAGATTGACAGCGAAAGCGTTTTGGTCGTCTTATACTACGTTCCGCAACGATGGTTCGTTGTTGGGATAGCGGTTTCTGCGTTGTCGCTTCTGTCGTGTGGAGCATACCTCGGCGTGCGATTGTTGGTGAGGAAACGTGCTATCCGATCCTGGATACGGATGACGTAGAGGATGTATGAGTTGACATGGGTATGCCGAGTTCGCTTATCGAGGAAATGATGAAGAAGAAATCTTGATGTTGATGCTCGATATTGGTTGTGGCAAGCATAAGGTACCCGGCGCCATGGGCGTCGACGTCGTGCGAGTGGCCGGGGTGGATGTGGTCGGGGCTGTCGAGAAGCTGCCGTTCAAGGACAACACCGCAGACGTGGTGTACGTTAGCCACGTGCTGGAGCATGTGGATCCACTGGTGGGTGCGATCGAGGAGATCTGGCGGGTATGCAAGCACGGCGCGCTGGTGCACGTCTGGGCGCCGCACTTCTCCTGCGGCCTCTACACCTGGAATGACCCGACACACCGGCGAGCCTTCTCGAGCTATGTCTTTGACTACTTTGATCCTTCGTTTGATCCTCCGGCTGAGCTCGTCTACTATTCCCGCGCGCGCTTCCGCGTGCTCCGGCGAGAGCTGCACCTCGGCTTCCGCCGTGAGGTGATGCCGGTGCGCGGGTTCCATCCGGCTACAACCGCGCTGAAAGCGCTGGCAGGTCGCGTGGTGGAGCCCGCCGCGAACCTGGGAAGAGTGGCCCAACTTTTTTGCGAACGGACCTGGGGGCCCTGGATCGGCTTCGAGGAGATTTATTTTCAGCTCCGTGCCGTAAAGGAGCGGGGCTAGCCCTGCTGCCACTGGCTGCGCTCCACCCGCGTCCTCCGCGGCAGAAGGTGTCCGGTCGCCCACCCCCAGCCATACGTCCACAGCGTCACCCAGCAGGCCAGCACGTGCAGCGCCCAGGCCGGATCGGGCTGCCGGCGGTAGCCGCGGGCGGCCTGCACGACGAGGGGCACCACCAGGAGCGTGGCGAGCACGAAGCGGGTAAGGCCGGCGCGGTTGTGCTGCTGCCAGGGGTAACGTCGTAGCCCCTGGCGCTGGTAGTACAGGTAGTCCAGGATGCGCCGCCGCTGCTTGCGCGCGAAGCCACGCAGGCTGCTGGTGTACAGGTGCACGATGCCGGTCTTCACCTTGGCGAAGCGCACCGGCTCCCCGCGGCAGGCGAGCTGGTAGAGCACGTCGATGTCGAACAGGTAGTCGCCGATCCCCACCTCCTCCAGCACGCCGCGCCGCAGCAGGGTGCCGTTGGCCCCGATGGTGGGCATCCAGCGCGGGTCGAGCCGGAACGTAAGATAGCCGCCGCGATCTTCAACGGGCACAGGCAGGCCGGTCCAGCGCCCGCTGATCGCATTGATGCGGTCGTAGTTGCCCAGGAAATAGCAGAGCGGATCGTTCATACCCATCAGGGCGCAGTAGCGGGTGATGGCGGGGTCGCTGCGCCGGTAGGTGAACGCGATGGGCTCGCTGCCGGCGATGTCTGGCTCTTGAAAGGGCGCCACCATGCGCCGCAGCCAGCCGCGGTCGGGCAGGATGTTGTCCGAGTCGATCAGCGCCACCAGCTCGTGCCGCGCCTGGCGCACGCCCACGGCCTTGCCCGCCTCGCCGGTGCGCAGGGGGTTCGGGTAAATGCGGCCCGTAGAGCGCCGACAGAGCTCGAGCGTGCCGTCGGTGGAGCCGCCGTCGGCGATGATGAGCTCCAGGCGGTCGCGCGGGTAGTCCTGCGCGGCGATAGAGTCGAGACACGGCCCGAGCACGCGCGCGGCGTTGAGCGTAGGGATGACGATCGAGATCGACGGCAACGACGCGTCCATACGTCCCCAGAGGCCCTGCGCCGGCTGGCGGGCCGGGATGCCACGATACTGGCGCGGCCGGAGCCCGCGCCCGGCCGGCAGACAGTATATCCCAGCACGCGCCCATCGCCCAAGAACGCCCGCCGGTCGCGCCGGTTCCCCGCATCGGCCCCCGCGGGCAGCCGGGCGTAGACGGCCTGGGAGAGGCGGCGGGCTGTATCAGGCTGCAGACAGGAGCTTCCCCTCCTGCACGAGCGTCGCCGGCAGTGGGGCGCGCCCATGCAGCCGCGCTGCAAAAGCTGCTGCTGTGGGGGACAGTTCGGTGAGGAGGGGCAGCCGAGACATTGATGCAGCGCGTTGTTTTACCATGAGCGACGTTGCCTGGCACAGACAGGCTGGAGTGCCACCACCTACGGCCGCCGGTGGCAGTGCATGGCGGCCACATCAATCGTTACACTGAGTGAGCCGGCGTCGTGCCAATTCCTAACCCATGGCTCCCTGGTGTGCTCCCCCATAAGACCACCGTCAGAGACCCTGCGTGTGCAGCTCATTCGGCTGGGAGACCTGTGGAGTGCCCGATGGCACGCCGGCTCACTACACATCCACCGGGCCAGTACTCGATCCACCGGCCAACCACCGGTTGAAGGCGACGGGCAGCCCATTCAGCCCCTCAATCTCATCTTCGACCAGCATGGGAAACCGTTCTTCTGAGCCGGCCCCGGCCTGGCCCGCCGCGTTTGTGACCGTGCGCCGCTTGCTGCCGCCCCGGCCAGCACGCTCCTCGGCCAGGGCTATCAGCATCGTCGACGTCGCCATCATCCTCGCGGCGCTGGTTGGCGCTACCCTGCTGAACGCCATCGCCGCGGTGGCCAGCGCCTGGATCCCACTGCCTGCCGGTGCTGTCTGGTGGTCGGCCCTGTGGGGAAACCTGCTGCTTCGCACGGGCCTGCTGCTCGTCGTCGCCGGTGCCGCGTTCACGGCCTGGTGGACATTCGTGGCGGTGCCCGCGCGCCGACGCCTACGGGTGTCGCACCGGCCAGCAGTCATGGTGATGCGCTCGCCACGCCGAAGGCCGGCTGCCCTTTTGCTCTGGGGAGGTGTTGCCGCAGCGGCGGTGCTCAACCTAGCGGTGGCCGTAGCGGGCCCGTCCAGTGTAGTCCCCGCTTTAGCCGGCTGGCTGATGGCCTTCTGGGAGCAGCCGGCACTGCGGACCGCCATGCTCGTAGCTGCCCCCCTGGTGCTGGTCGGCGCCGCTCAATATGCCCGCCGTCGGCCGTTGCGTCCGGTGCTGAGCGCGGTGGGGGCGACGAGGGTGGCCGGCCTTGAGCTCTCAGAGGCAGGTCTGCTGGCCACAATTGCGCTGGCCTGCACCGTGCTGAACGTGGCGGTCGCAGCGTATGGGCCCGAGGCGAGCTGGAGCGGAGCAACGCAAATCGCTCTCGCTATCTGGCGCAGCCCCGTTCTTCAGGCATGGCTCCTGGTGGCGCCTGTGGTGCTGGCCATTGGTGCCACAACGGGCTTGGATCTGCGTGCCTTGTCTGCGGCAGGGACCAACCGGGGGCGTGTCGCGCGTCTCTCCGCGGCGCTTTGGAGCCGGGTGCGCCGGCGTCCACTGGCCTGCGTCGGCGCCGTCGCGGCCTGGCTGCTGCTGGTGGCGTGGTTCACGGGCGTGTCGTGGGGGTCGCTACGTCTGCCGCGAGGCCACGACGCCCTGGGGTTGCACCTCACCGGCATCTATGCCGCCGCAGCCGCGCTCCATCGCTGGAACGGCCGCACGGCGGCGGCAGCGGCAGTAACCGCGCTGGCGCTGTGTCCCATCACTCAGCTGACGTACGGCGATCGCCTGGCGGAGGAGCTTGCCATCTTTGCCTACTTTGCCCTCTGCCTCTCCGTGGGCCAGGGCATGTGGGAATTGTGGCGTGAGCGCGGGCGTACGCCGAGAGAGGACCAGGACGATGGCCGGCAGGCGCCCCCCGCCGGCGACCTGACTGCAAGCGAGATTACCCTTGATGGCTGGGACCCCCAGGGAGCGGCCAGGGAGCAGCCAGTGCACGCGGCGTCTTCTGGTGAGCGACTGTCTTGAAGGGGTCTCTCCCATCTGGCCGGTCTGACCTGCGGCGGGCTCTGTATGCCCCACCCGGCCTGCGCCGAGAGCGGGTGCTCGGGCGGGCGCTGGTCTTCGCCTTCATTGCCGCCGCCCATGCGCCTGCGCTGGCCCTGCTCAGGCGCCCCGTCCACGACACGCTGCTCGGTTCCCTGCCGACGCGGATGTGGGTGAGCGATCTGCTCCATGCCGGCGACTGGCCATTCTGGTTCCCGAACGTCCGCTACGGCCTTCCAGCGGCGACATTCCAGTTCATGGCCGACCGGTGGAGCCCACTCGCCTTGCTCCTTGGGGCAACGCTTCCCTATCAGGTGTGGACCCTTGCTCTCGAGCACGTCCTCTGGCAGATCGTGGGGGCGAGCGGCGCCTTCCTCTTCGCCCGCCGGCACGTGCGCTCCTCACTGGGCGCGGCGGCCGTGGCCTGCTGCTACGCCGGCAGCGGCCTGGTCGTGCCGGCTGTGGCCACCGGCGCCATCTTTCCCGGGCTGATGGCCGCCCCGTGGCTCCTCGCCGGCATCGATCGGGCGATTGGCTCCACCTCCTGGCGGGAGTGGTGCGGGGCCACCGGACTGCTGGCCCTGGCGGCCGCGGTGCTCGTCTCCAGCGGCTACCCCGGCACGTGGCTCACCGCCCCGTTTCTCATTGCGCCGTTCGTCCTGTGTATCGCCGGCCCCAGCCTGCGCGCCCTGGGCCGCGGGATCGCGGCCGCGCTCGTCGCCGGCGTGCTCTGCGCCGGCATGGTGTCGCTCTTTCTCTGGGAGACCCTTACCTTTCCCCTTTTCGGCGGCCAGCCCCGCAACCCTATCTCGCCGTTCACCGGCGTGCTACAGCCCCAGAGCCTCTTTGGTCTCTGGCTGGCGAACCCGAGCTATGCGCCGGGGCTGGATACCGGCTCCCTGCAGCCGGTCTATGCCGGCCTCCTATCCGTAGTGGCCCTCTGCGCCCGCTGCGCACCGTGGGGCCAGCGCCTGCTCCGGCCGCTCCGGCCGTTGCTGCTCACTGCCGGCGGCGTCCTGGTGGTGGCGGCCGCGCTCACCGCCGATTATGCGGGGGCCGGCTCCGGCGGGGGCGCTGCTGGCGCGTCGCCTGATCCGCTGGCGGCCATTCTCCACGCCTTGCTCCCCGCTCCCGGCATGGCGGTGGCGGCCGGCGCGTTGTTTGCCGCGGGCGCCTTTCCTCGGCGTCTGGGTCGCTGGCAGCGAGCCGACGTGGCCCTGGCCATCACCGCCCTCGTGGCCCTGCTGGCGGCGGCACCGACCCCTCTGGGGGATTGGCTCCGCCTGCACGTCCCCCCATTCACCTTCATCCGCTGGAACTGGCTGTACCTGTGGCCGGCCATGCTGGCCCTGCCCCTGCTGGCCTGGCGCACGCTGGAGCAGGTCGCACCGTGTCAAGGTCAAGGGCTGCTGCCGCCTGTTCGGGAGCGCCTGCGCGCCTGGGGCCGCCTGCTGGCGGGAGCCGCCGGACTGGTGGCGTCGATATCGCTGGTGGCGATCGCTGGCGCGCCGGAGCCCCCATCATGGCCCCAGCAAGCGTATCTCGCGAGCGAGCGGATTGGCACGGTGATACTGGGCTGGGTGGGGGCTATCCTGTTGGTGGGATTGGCGGGGCTGGGCGTGTCCCTCTGGCGCGGCCGTGACCTGCGACGGCCGGCCGTGTGGCTGGGCGCCACCGCGGTGCTGCTCCTGGCCGGCGCCCTGCTCGCCGGCTGGCTCGTGCGCGCCACTCCGGATCAGGGCGATGGATTGGTGCGGAGCTTCACCTTCCTGCCGGCTCGCGGCCGGTTCCTGCTGGATCTTGCCCAGCAGGTGGTGGTCCTCGGTGCGGGACTAACGGTCTTGCTGCGCGCCCAGACCCGGCAGGGGCTGGCTCGCGGGCTGGCGCTGGTTGCCGTCTTGGACGTTGCCCTGGCTGGCCCCCGCTACATGAGTGACAATGTGCTGATGGTGGTCCACCAGGGACCGGCGACGGTGCAGGTGGACCGCTCACTCGGTTTCGCCGGCCGGACGCGCCTGGCCGAAGATGCGGGGCAGCCTATCCCGAACTACGGTACACCCACGATGCAGGTCTGGACGGACACGGTCCCGCACGTGGCGGAGGTGGACCGTCGCTTTGGCGAGCCGAGCATCTTCACCACCTTCGCGCACTTCCCATCTGCCTGGACGCACGCCGCCGGCACGCCGGACGTGTACGTCACGCCGGCCGATCTGGGCCGGCCTGATCCGGCGTCGCCGGACCCCGGCCGCGACGCGCCGGGGACCAGGAGCGGCCCGCGTTGCCCCACGGCATCGGACCCCCGTCCGGCACCCGACGCCGTCGTGACGCGCCTACTTTCCTCAGTGGTGCGCCTGGAGGTCGTCGTGGACTGCGAGCGCCTGCTGGTCTATACCGATACCTGGGCGCCGGGCTGGCAGGTGCGCATCGACGGGCAGCCAGCCCAGGCCCTGCGCGTGAATGGGGCCATCCGCGGGGTGATCGTGCCGGCTGGCCGGCACACGGTGGAGTGGCGCTACCGGCCGGTCCATCTCCCCCTGTGGCTGGCCATTATGGGCGCCTCGTTTGCGATCTCGGTCGCCCTGCTCCTGGCGCGGTTCGGCCGTTGGCGCCGGAGTACCGCGGAGTACCGGCGGGGCAAGGCGTCCGTTA
Organism: Chloroflexota bacterium; assembly: GCA_034437795.1. GTDB lineage: Bacteria > Chloroflexota > UBA11872 > UBA12225 > UBA12225 > DAOTTI01. The sequence continues at coordinate 40,443 of DAOTTI010000055.1, forward strand.
TCCTCCATGAGATGCCACGTTCCTGTGGCGTCGGTCTGGCGCCGCCGTGGTGGCCGGCGATGGCGCCGCAGACGCGTCTGGTGACGAGAGAGACAGAGACGCAGCAATGAACATCGCCCGCTGGTCTCGCCGAGGCGCGGCACTCCAGCCCCTGCTCCTGGAGCCGGCCTTTCGCGCGCGCAGCTACGTTCGAGGCATAGGCCGGGTCGAGCTGGCCGCCCTGGCCGTCGCGTTCCTCTCCAGCGCGTTTCGGCTGGCCACCTACGACCCGTTTGCCGACGGCCCGTGGCCGCGACATGTCGCGGCCACGATCCTTGGCCTGGCCATCGCCGCCCTGGTCTGGTGGATCGTGCACCGGCGCCTGGAAGGGCAATCCGTCCTGCCGGCCGTGGCCGCGCTGGTGGTCATGTGGGCGGGCGACGCCGTTCACCTCGCACGCTGGCTGCACCCTCTCACGCGTGAAGGGAGCGTCGCCATGGTGAGCGGGGCGCCTTATGGTAGCTCGCTGCCTCGCGACCGCTGGACGGCGCACGCGGCGGGAGACACGGACATTCACGTCTCCGGCGGCCGGCTCTTGCTCCGCAGCGGCCCGAACTCGGCGGGCGCCGTCGATCTGAACCTGACCAAGGAAGGGAACGGGCGCGGCTGGATGTCGACCATCCGGCGGGCGCTGCTGCCGGTTGAGCACGGGGACTGGCTGACCAAGCGGCTCACCTGGACGGCTGCGGTGCAGCTCAGCGGGCAGTACTACGTCATCGCCGAGCTGATGCAGCCAGGCGTCCGGATCCAGGCCACGCCGTGGGGGGTGAACGTCATGTCTCCCAACCCCGCGGGAGGGCTCAGTGAGACCAATCTGGTAGTCGCGGACATCGGCAACGGCGCCATCCATACCTGGACGTTCGAGTGGTCTCCCGTGCGCCTCGGCCTGTACATGGACGGTCGGCTGCTGTGGGAAGGCCCATCCGGCCCGCCGATCACCTTCGTGCGCTTCGGTGATCAAACGCGTGATGCGCTGCACGGCGGCGCCATGCAGGTGTGGTCGGTACAGTACACGTGGTACCGGCCCACCGCTGCCCCGCCGTTGGACCGGTCGCCCTTCGCCGCTGGCTCGCAGCCGGTTACCAGCCAGCCGACTGCGCCGCCCCAGACCGCAGTCGCGACGGCCACCGCCACCCCTCCCGATCCGACGCCAACGGTGCGCGCTGGCCCTCAAGAGTACGTCGTGCAGAGCGGAGACACGCTTGACACGATCGCGCGGCAGTACGGCACCACGGTAGAGGCCATCGCGGCCAGGAATGGCATCCGTGACCGGAACTACATCCTGGTCGGCCAGCGGCTGATCATTCCCTAGCCCGTCAGTCGTCCGTCAGTCGCCAGCAGACCTCCCCACACCAGGGCACGCCCCTGCTACCCGCCCATGGCGGGTGGACGGATAGCCGGCGCTGTGTTCCCTCTCGCTTTGGGGGAGGGCCAGGGTGAGGACCGGACCTGGAGTGGCCTCTCCCACAGCGAGAGGGCCGGGGTGAGGGCTCCTTCCTCGCTACTCGGCACTCGCTACTGCCTACCCCGTCTGATCGTGCCGCTGGCGAGTTTCTGGAGAAACATGGCCCAGTGACGGCAAGATGGACGATGTAGGCCAGGGTGAAGGCTCCTCACTCGCTACTCGCTACCCACGCCTATTCAGCCGAGCGGGACCGGGCCTGGAAGCTGGAAGGGCTGCGGTGGGGCGGGTGGGGCGAGTGGGGCGGTCAACGTAGATCGTCGGGGAGCCCCAGCCGGCCCAGTCGAAGTGCGGCGTATCGCGCCTTTCGGTGCGCAGGATGAGCGTCACCCGCTGATCGGCAAACGAGCCCAGGTCGGCGACGGCGAAGCGCCCACGTCGGAGACGGACGCGGGGAGATGAAGGCTCTCCCCACGACCCCGCGTCAGGGCTAGCGGGGCCGGGAGACGACATCCCTTTCCGCGCGGACGCGACCGAAGGGGGTGAGGTCCGTCGCCGCGTCTCCGCGTCCCCGCGTCCCCGCGTCCCTGCGTCGGGGCGGCGGAGGGGCAGGGGGCGTCACTCCACCAGGCCGGTGCGGTCGATCGACTCCACGAAG